>PXYQ01000142.1 GCA_003023645.1 Candidatus Arcticimaribacter sp.
AGACTTCCAAGCATAGAAATGCATTGATGTTAATTTTGGCATTGTAGCTCCTTCCATAAAGAGATTCAACGATTGTGATTGATCAATGAAATATCCTCGTTGGCGTGACATATCAATAATGTCTTTCATACTCATTTCCCAAACCGTCTTATAGAGTTCTTTAAGTTCAGCAGGGATGCCTTCGATTTTCTGAACAGATCCGTTTGCACGCATCAATTCTTGCTTCATATCTTCTGTCCAAAGACCTAAATCAACTAGATCTTCTAAAAGGTGTTTGTTTACTACAATGAATTCTCCTGATAATACTCGACGGGTATAGATGTTTGAGGTGTATGGCTCAAAGCATTCGTTGTTTCCTAAAATCTGAGAAGTAGAAGCAGTAGGCATAGGAGCAACCAATAATGAGTTACGTACACCGTGCTTTTTCACTTCTTTTCTTAAAGCTGCCCAATCCCAACGTCCGCTGAGTTCTTCGTCTTTAACACCCCACATATTGTGTTGAAATTCTCCTTTAGACATGGGAGAACCTTTATACGATTGGTATGGTCCTTCACGTTTAGCTTCTTCCATTGATGCCGTTACAGCTGCAAAGTAAAGCGTTTCAAAAATCTCTTGATTCAATTCTTTTGCCTTCTCTGAAGTAAAAGGTAAACGCAATAGAATAAATGCATCGGCAAGACCTTGAACACCTAGTCCAACTGGTCGGTGACGCATGTTTGAATTTTCTGCTTCGATTACAGGGTAATAGTTACGATCGATTACACGGTTTAGATTAACAGTAACTTGTTTGGTTACACGAAATAATTCGTCGTGATCAAAAGCACCATCTTTAATAAACATAGGTAAAGCAATCGAAGCTAAATTACAAACCGCTACTTCGTCAGGAGCAGTATATTCCATAATCTCAGTACAAAGGTTTGAAGAACGAATGGTTCCTAAGTTTTTCTGATTCGACTTACGATTAGCCGCATCTTTATAAAGCATATAAGGAGTTCCTGTCTCAATTTGAGATTCTAGAATTTTCTCCCATAACTCTCTTGCACGAATTGTTTTTCTTCCTTTACCAGCATCTTCATATTTGGTGTAGAGAGCGTCAAACTCTTCACTGTGGCAATTGAATAGGTCTGGGCATTCGTTTGGACACATTAAGGTCCAAGTGCTGTCTTGCTCAACACGTTTCATGAATAAATCGGGAGTCCACATAGCAAAGAATAAATCACGCGCACGCATTTCTTCCTTTCCAGTGTTCTTCTTGAGATCTAAAAAGTCAAAAATATCCGCATGCCATGGTTCAATATAAATAGCGAAAGAACCTTTACGTTTTCCTCCACCTTGATCTACGTAACGTGCAGTATCGTTGAAAACACGTAACATCGGTACAATACCATTCGAAGTTCCGTTTGTTCCTGCAATATAAGAACCTGTTGCGCGAACGTTGTGTATAGACAATCCAATACCACCTGCAGATTGTGAAATCTTAGCCGTTTGTTTTAGCGTATCGTAAATTCCATCAATACTATCATCCTTCATGGCCAGTAAGAAGCATGAGGACATTTGAGGCTTTGGAGTTCCTGAATTGAACAGCGTTGGTGTCGCATGCGTAAAGAAGCGCTTAGACATCATCTCATAGGTCTCAATAGCTGCATCCAAGTCGTCGATATGAATTCCTATAGAAACTCGCATCAGCATGTGCTGTGGACGTTCTGCAATGACACCGTTTAGTTTCAAAAGATAAGAGCGTTCTAGCGTTTTAAAACCAAAGAAATCATAGCCGAAATCACGGTTGTAAATAATGCTCGAGTCTAGTTTCTCTGCATTGTCTTGAATCACCTGAAAAACCTCATCCGATAACAAAGGTGCTTTTTTTCCGTTTCTTGGATTTACATACTCGTATAAATCCTTCATCGTTTCGGAAAAGGATTTTTTAGTATTCTTGTGTAGGTTAGAAACTGAAATACGAGCTGCTAGTTTGGCATAATCAGGATGAGATGTAGTCATCGTAGCTGCAGTTTCAGAGGCTAGGTTATCTAGTTCCGAAGTGGTAACTCCGTCATAAAGTCCTTCGATTACACGCATTGCTACACGAACTGGATCAACTAAAGGATTCAATTCATAACACAGTTTTTTTACCCTTGCGGTAATTTTATCGAACATTATGGGCTCTCGATGGCCGTCTCTTTTGACTACAAACATGATTGTTTAACGATTTAATTTTTATATATGGAGGTCATCAAAGACCCTTGAATAGGTTGTTGTTTTTTACAAACAAAAAATAGCAAATACTTTTCTAGAAATCTGCGTCGAAACTAATATCCGTTTCTTTATCGTCTGTAATGAGTACTCCTGCTTTTTGATATTCAGAAACACGTTTTTCAAAGAAGTTGGTTTTTCCTTGAAGTGAAATCATGTCCATAAAATCGAATGGATTTGTTACGTTAAATTGTTTTTCACACTCCAATTCTTGAAGCAAACGATCCGTAACAAACTCTAGGTATTGAGTCATCAGCTTTGCGTTCATTCCAATAAGGCTAACTGGAAGTGATTCGGTAACAAATTCTCTTTCAATATTAAGTGCATCTAGAATAATCTCTTGGATGCGTTCTTTCGAAACTTTATTTACTAAGTGGTGGTTGTGTAGGTGTACAGCAAAATCACAGTGAACTCCTTCGTCTCTTGAAATCAATTCATTTGAAAAAGTAAGTCCAGGCATTAGGCCTCTTTTCTTTAACCAATAAATAGAACAAAACGCTCCTGAGAAGAAAATACCTTCAACTGCTGCAAATGCAATCAAGCGTTCTGCGAAAGAATCAGATTCTATCCATTTCATTGCCCATTTAGCTTTCTTTTGAATTGCAGGAAAAACATCAATAGCTTGAAACAATTGATTTTTTTCTGCCTCATCCTTTACATAAGTATCAATCAATAACGAATAAGTTTCTGAATGAATATTCTCCATCATAATCTGAAAACCATAGAAGAATTTAGCTTCTGAATACTGTACTTCATTTACGAAGTTTTCTGCTAAATTTTCATTTACAATCCCATCAGATGCGGCAAAAAATGCTAAGATGTGTTTGATAAAATATTGTTCGTCTTTACTCAACTTGTTATCCCAGTCGGATAAATCTTGGTGTAAATCTATCTCTTCCGCTGTCCAAAAACTAGCTTCCATCTTCTTATACCATTCCCAAATATCATGGTGTTCAATAGGGAAAATTACAAATCTATTTTTATTCTCTTGAAGGATGGGCTCTACTGCTTTTGTCATATCGTCATAAATGGAATTAGTACTGGTTGTTTTGTCTTATACAAAGATTGAAAATTGTTGTGATAAATGAAAGCCATAATTATTCACAATGCAGCTTAGTTTTTAACAAAAAGAGTGGAAAAGTCAAAATTTGACTAAAAAGACAAGAAATATAAGGTGTTGTAAATCAGGTTTTTAAGTGATAAAAAAATCGCTAAACCCCTGTAAACATTGAATTATTCAGAAAGGTGCTTTTGAGCAACTCGATCCAATTCGTTGTACCAAGGTTCACCAAATTTTCTTATGAGTGCATCTTTCACAAACTTATATACAGGAACTTTAAGTTGAGCCCCTAAGGAGCAAGCAGTTTCACAAATTTGCCAGTGATGATAATTTATTGCCGTGAATTCTGAGAACTCCTGAATCCGAATTGGGTAGAGATGACACGAAATAGGCTTTTTCCAATCCAATTTGCCGTCTTTCTGGGCATTTTCTATTCCACATTGAGCGGTTCCATTGTCCGTAAAAACGGCATAGGCACATTCTTTTCCATTAACTAATGGTGTTTCCCATTCGTCAGGAAAGGCTTCAATATATTTTCCTTGTTCTTTAATAGCAGACTTACCTGCTTCGTTCAAATAAGGAGCAATCGCCTCATAATTATCTTCAAGAATTTGAAGTTCTTTTTTTTCTAAAGGGGCACCCGCTTCTCCTTCTACGCAACAAGCTCCTTTACATTGAGTAATATTACA
>PXYQ01000026.1 GCA_003023645.1 Candidatus Arcticimaribacter sp.
AATTCGAATGGACTTCTGCACAACCTTCTACTGAAGATATTAGCAAAGCCATATCGATTTTAAAGGACTTTCCAAAACTACTTAAAGAAGAAGTAAGCAGTCTAAATGAAAGTCAATTACAAACTCCATACCGAGAAGGTGGATGGACCGTTGCTCAAGTTGTTCATCACCTAGCAGATAGTCATTCCCATGCATATCTCAGATGTAAGCATGCACTACTTGAGGATTCTCCTAAAATAAAAGGTTATACCGAAACAGATTGGGCCGAACAAGAGGACGCTACTTCTAGTGACCTTTCCCCTAGCCTTTCTATCATAGAAGGTATTCATCATCGCTGGGTAAGCTTCTTCAGTAAACTTTCGACCACTCAAATGGAACGTACATATTTTCATCCTGAAGGTTCCAAAGAATACCCACTATACGTTGTGCTCGCGATATACTCTTGGCACTGTATGCATCATCTAGAACACATACGGGTTATTAAAAGGAGTTTTTAACATTACACCTTAGAGTTTATAAAATTAAAAAAAATCACGACTTATAGGTCGTGATTTTTTATATCCAGTAAAAGCTTAGAAGTTATTCTTCTAAGGCCTTTTTATTTTGTGTGTCATACATTACAGGAGTAGCAATGAATACAGAACTATATGTTCCTACAACAACTCCAATGATCAAGGCAAACATAAAGCCTCGGATAGATTCGCCACCGAAAATAAAGATGGCTAATAATACCAATAAGGTAGTCAATGACGTATTCAGTGTTCTACTCAATGTGCTGTTTAAGGCAGCATTAACTGTTGTATTCAATTCCCACTTCGTGTGTTCGTTTGTAAATTCTCGTATACGGTCAAAAACAACAACAGTATCATTCAGTGAATAACCAATTACCGTTAATATAGCGGCAATAAAGGCTTGATTTATTTCCATGCTAAAAGGCATGATAGAATACGTGAGAGAGAATATACCCAATACGATTAATACATCGTGGAAAACGGCTGCTACAGCTCCTAAAGAGAACTGCCACTTACGGAAACGAAGTAAGATATAAAGGAATACTACGATCAAAGAACCAAAAACAGCTAAGTAAGAGTTTTTCTTAATATCATCTGCAATCGTTGGACCTACTTTGATAGAAGACATAATTCCTACTGTTTTAGAATCCGAACCGTTTACAAATTCGTCATAGCTAATTCCAGCTGGAAGATAAGCCTGTAGACCTGCATACAGTTTTTCGTAGATTTCTACACCAATTTCAGTTCCTTCTTCATCTACTTTATATTTGGTTGTGATTTTCAATTGATTATCGTCACCATACGTTTTAGCCTCTACACTACCGAAAGCATCTACAAGAACGCTTTCAACTTCTGTTGGGCTTACTATTTTATCGAAACGAACGGTATATGAACGGCCTCCAACAAAATCAACACCTTGATTCAAACCATTAATCGTTAAAGAAACAAGACTAGCTACGATTAAAACTCCTGATATTAAATAAGCTGTTTTTCTTTTTTCTAAGAACGTAATGGTCATGTTCTGGAATAAACCTTTAGTTGCAGAAGTTGCAAATGAAACTAGTTTTCCTTTTACCGAACGTGAATCGATTAAAAGTCGCGTAATGAAGATTGCAGTAAAGAGAGAGGTAGCAATACCGATCAATAAGGTCGTTGCAAATCCTTTAATAGGTCCTGTTCCAAATACAAATAAGATTAAGGCAGTTAGACCAGTCGTTATGTTTGCATCTAAAATAGAAGACAATGCATTATCAAAACCGTCAGCGACGGCTTTCAATTGTCCTTTTCCTTTTTTCAGTTCCTCTCGAATTCGCTCAAAGATCAGCACGTTGGCATCTACTGAAATACCAATTGTTAATACAATCCCTGCAATTCCAGGTAAGGTTAATACAGCTCCTAGACCAGCTAGTATACCAAAGATGAGTAAGATGTTAAGTACTAAAGCAACATCAGCAAAAATACCTGAAGATCCGTAGTAGAAAATCATCCATAGCAATACAATGATCAAAGCAATTCCGAAAGAGTAAATTCCACTTTGAATAGCTTCTTTTCCTAAGGAAGGTCCAACAATTTCTGATTGAATAATTTCAGCTGAAGCTGGAAGCTTCCCAGCACGTAAAACGTTCGCTAAGTCAATTGCTTCATTCAGTGTAAAACTTCCAGAAATTTCTGAACGCCCACCTGTTATTGCTCCTTTAGAAACTCCAGGGGCAGAATAAACGGTGTTATCAAGAACGATGGCAATATTACTTGCTTCTTTCGATGCTTTCCCAGTCATGTTCTCCCAAATACGAGCTCCTTTAGAATCCATTTGCATGGATACAGAAGGTTGCCCAACTTGATCGTACGATTGTAAAGCATCAACTATAACCCCACCACTTAAAGGAGGAACTCCTTCGCGGTTTGATTTTAAAATATATAAGTCGACTATTTCAGACCCTTCTTGTTCTTTTCCCCAAGCAAATTCTACATAACGAAATTGTTGTGGTAATAGTCTGCGAACATCAGGAAGGTCTAAATATCCCATTACGGTGATTCTGTCTTTCTTAGCAAATTGAGCTAAAACAGGTCCACCTTGGTATCCATATCCTTTAACTAAATCTAAAAGGGGGTTTCCAGCAGCAATAGAAGCTGAATCTTTAGCTTCAACATCAGCTAATAAATCGTCTATAGCAGAAGCTTCTGTTTCGACTTTATTTTCTTTTACTCCTTTTTCAATCAACAAATTGTTGGCCGCATAAAGGAAGTTTACGAATTGATCGTTTTTATACGTTTCCCAAAACTCAAGTTGTGCTGTACTTTGAAGTAAATTTTGAACACGTTCAACATCACGAGCACCAGGAAGTTCAACTAAGATTCTTCCAGAAGTCCCCAAACGTTGAATGTTCGGTTGTGTCACTCCAAATTTATCGATACGTTTTCTTAATACTTCGAAAGCTGAAACGATAGATTCGTCAATCTTACGACGAACGATCGGACGAACTTGGTCGTCTGTCATTTCAAAATTGATAACATCACTTAAAGTTCTGTTTGCAAAAATCTCTGGATTTGCTAGAGTAGTTTCACCTTTTATAGCATCAAATGCAGTAAAGAAAGAATCAACATAAGGGTCATCAGTACTTTTCTGAAGTAGATCAGCATCGTCAAGCGCCTGATTGAAGGTTGGATTTTTGGTGTAATCTGCCAATCCTTTCAAGATATCTTTAACCGAAATTTGAAGAATCACGTTGATTCCTCCTTTCAGGTCAAGACCTTTGTTTAGTTCTTTCCCTTTGGCATCGTTGTACGATGTGAATCCATAAAGAGGTAAATTCCCAATTGAATCAAGGTAGTTGGTTTCGACTTGTTCTCTGAGAGAAACATAGTCGGTTTGATCTTCTGAAACTCTACTGATAGCATAAGAAGAAGCTATGTCTTCTTGGCCACTTGAAATGAAAGTAAAAGAAAGTTGGTAGATACTTACGATTCCAAAAAGGATTCCAAAAACTTTTATTAGTCCGTTATTCTGCATTAGTTTGATTTTTAAGCGTGTTAAAGGCGAGCAAATATAAAATATAAGCTAAGATTTAACAACTTTATAGGATTGTTTTGTATGCAAAAAAACCGCCAAAGGGGCGGTTTCTTATGATTTTCGATAAAATGCTATACATTACTAGATAAAGCGTCGTTCATTGCTCTTACAGCAACGGCACTTTTCTTGAATTTTTCTTGTTCGTTTGCGTCGAGTTGAATGTCTAAAATTTGTTCAACACCATCTTTTCCTATAATACAAGGAACACCAATACAGATATCACTTTCTCCATATTCTCCCTCGAGAAAAACAGAACAAGGAATCATGCGTTTTTGATCATTGATGATACTATCAACTAAATAAGCAACCGATGCTCCAGGTGCGTACCAAGCAGAAGTCCCGAGAAGTTTGGTTAGTGTTGCTCCACCTACCATAGTTGCGGCAGCTACTTCTTCTAGTGCTTCAGCTGATAAATGATTACTTACAGGCGTACCGTTATAACTAGCTAAACGTGTTAAAGGAATCATGGTTGTATCTCCGTGACCACCAATTACCATTCCTTGAATGTCGTTTGCAGGCTTGTCTAGTGCTTTTGACAAATACGTTTTGAAACGAGAGCTATCTAAAGCGCCACCCATTCCAATAATTCTATTCTTAGGAAGACCTGTTGCTTTAAGTGCTAAATAAGTCATTGTATCCATTGGATTAGAAACCACAACAATAATAGCCTCAGGAGAGTGAGCTAATATACTTTCCGCTACTGATTTTACTATTCCAGCATTGATCCCGATCAGTTCTTCACGAGTCATCCCTGGTTTTCTTGGAATTCCAGAAGTTATAACAACAACATCGCTATTAGCAGTTTGATTGTAATCGTTGGTTACACCCGTGATTCGGGTATTGAATCCTAATGTTGTTGCAGTTTGGGTAAGATCCAACGCCTTTCCTTCTGCAAATCCTTCTTTGATGTCCAATAAAACAACCTCGCTAGCAATTCTTTTAATTGCAATATACTCAGCACATGAGGCTCCTACATTTCCAGCTCCTACTACGGTTACTTTCATAATTTATGTGAATTTTAGTTTTTTAAAAAATTTATACCGCTATATATTAAGCATCAATATTTGCGTAAATCGCGTTTTTCTCAATGAACTCTCTTCGTGGTGGAACTTCATCCCCCATTAACATAGAGAATACTCTATCCGCTTCACCCCCGTTGTCGATTGTAACCTGACGTAAAGTTCTGAATTCAGGATTCATCGTTGTGTCCCACAATTGTTCTGCATTCATCTCTCCAAGTCCTTTGTAACGTTGCACAGAAGAACCTTGACCAAACGACTCCATCAATGTTTCGCGTTCTTGATCGTTCCAAGCGTACTGTTTTTTAGCTCCTTTTTTAACTAAAAACAAAGGGGGTGTTGCTATATAAACATAGCCCGACTCAACCAATTCACGCATATAACGGAAAAAGAACGTTAAAATTAATGTAGAAATATGACTCCCATCGACATCAGCATCACACATGATGACTACTTTGTGATAACGAAGTTTTGTAAGGTTTAAGGCTTTACTATCTTCTTCAGTTCCAATAGTTACACCAAGTGCTGTATAGATGTTTCGAATTTCTTCGTTTTCAAAAACCTTGTGTTGCATGGCTTTTTCAACATTCAAAATCTTTCCTCTTAAAGGCAAGATGGCTTGAAAGTTTCGATCTCTTCCTTGTTTTGCAGTTCCTCCTGCCGAATCTCCCTCAACCAAAAATACTTCGCATACAGCTGGATCTTGTTCAGAACAATCCGAAAGTTTACCCGGAAGGCCTCCACCACTCATTACGGTTTTACGTTGTACCATTTCACGAGCCTTACGGGCAGCATGACGAGCTTGAGCAGCTAAAATTACTTTTTGAACAATGATCTTAGCATCGTTGGGATGTTCTTCTAAGTAGTTCTCTAACATCTCAGAAACTGCTTGAGAAACTGCAGAAGTTACATCTCTATTTCCTAGCTTGGTTTTGGTTTGTCCTTCGAACTGAGGTTCTGCGACTTTCACGGAAATAATAGCGGTTAATCCTTCACGGAAATCATCACCACTAATCTCAAACTTTAATTTATCTAATAGACCAGAACCGTCTGCATATTTCTTAAGAGTAGAGGTCAACCCTCTTCTAAAACCAGCAAGATGTGTTCCACCTTCGTGTGTATTAATGTTATTTACGTAAGAATGTAAGTTTTCAGAATAAGAAGTATTATAAATCATAGCAACCTCAACTGGAGTGCCATTTTTCTCACCTTCAATAGAAATTACATCTTGAATGATCGATTCTCGAGAAGAATCCAAAAAGCGAATAAATTCTTTAAGACCTTCTTTAGAATGGAAAACTTCGCTAAAAAACTCTCCCTTATCATCTTTATTCCTGCGATCTTCGAGGTTGATGGTGATGCCCTTATTTAAATAAGAAAGCTCCCGCATTCTACTCGCTAACGTATCGTAATTATATTCTAAAACTTGCTGAAAGATCTGAGGATCGGGCTTAAAAGTAACCGTTGTTCCTCTTTTGTCTGAAGTTCCAATTTCTTTAACCGGAGCTACAGGCTTTCCTCTTTCATATACCTGCTCGTACACTTTTCCATCTAAATAAACTGTGGCAGTTAAAACTTCAGAAAGTGCATTTACACAAGAGACTCCTACTCCGTGTAAACCTCCAGAAACCTTATAGGAATCTTTATCAAATTTACCTCCTGCACCAATTTTAGTCATCACAACTTCCAAGGCAGAAACGCCTTCTTTCTTGTGCATACCAATTGGAATACCACGCCCATTATCCTCGGTGGTAACAGAATTATCTTCGTTAATGATTACTGAGATTGTATCACAATGTCCCGCGAGGGCTTCGTCAATAGAGTTATCAACCACTTCATAAACTAAGTGATGTAATCCTCGAACGCCTACATCTCCGATATACATTGATGGGCGCATTCTAACATGTTCCATACCCTCTAGGGCCTGGATACTATCAGCTGAATATTGTTGTTTTTTAGGTTCTTCGCTCATTGTTTTTTTTAGTTGAGAATCCTGAGATTCAGAGTACTTCCAAATATACGAAAAGAGCCTTGTTTTACCAACAAAAGCTACTTCAAACCATTGAAGTTATTAACATTTCGTGTAAGAAAATCAATGTTTCTGCAAAACAAAAAACCCTTGGAAAATCCAAGGGTTCTGAACTGTTATTTTTTACACTACTAATACGCCTCATCGTGAACCTGAGATACGGCTCTTCCACTCGGGTCATTCATGTTTTTAAAGGCTTCGTCCCACTCCAAAGCTATGGGAGTGCTGCAGGCTACAGAAGGTACAGATGGTACGCACAAAGCTGCTGTGTCGCTTGGATAATGCTCTTCAAAAATAGAGCGGTAATAAAATTCCTCTTTGTTTTGTGGTGTTTGGATCGGGAACTTATGATGTGCATTTTTCATTTGCTCATCGCTCACGTTATCTTCTACTACTTCTTTCAAAGTATCAATCCAGTCATATCCAACGCCATCCGAAAATTGCTCTTTTTGTCTCCAAGCAACGCTTTCCGGTAAATACTTTTCAAATGCTTTGCGAATAACCCATTTCTCCATTCGATCAGAAGTTATCATCTTATCAGAGGGATTGATGCGCATTGCTACATCCATAAATTCTTTATCCAAGAAAGGAACACGTCCCTCTATCCCCCAGGCTGCTAAAGATTTATTTGCACGCAGGCAATCGTATTGATGTAGTTTATCTAATTTTCTAACTGTTTCTTCATGAAAGTCTTTTGGAGTGGGTGCTTTATGAAAATATAAATACCCTCCAAACAACTCATCAGCTCCTTCGCCAGAAAGAACCATTTTAATTCCCAAAGCTTTAATCGCTCGAGCTAACAAGTACATGGGCGTAGATGCTCTTATTGTAGTAATATCATAGGTCTCTAAATGATATACTACATCACGTATCGCATCTAAACCTTCTTGAATTGTAAATTTCACCTCGTGATGTACTGTATCAATATGCTCAGCGACTTTAGCTGCAGCTGCCAAATCAGGAGATCCTTCGAGTCCAACTGCAAAAGAATGCAATTGTGGCCACCAAGCAGCCTGATCATCATCTGCTTCAATCCTCTTAGCTGCGTATAATTTAGCCAAAGCCGAAGTTACTGAAGAGTCCAAACCTCCAGACAACAAAACACCATAAGGAACATCACTCATCAGTTGACGACGAACTGCGGCAGCTAAAGAATCGTGTAAGTCGTCGATACTTGTTTCGTTATCTTTAACAGCATCAAATTCCATCCAATCTCGGGTGTACCATTGCACTGGAGCTTTTGTCTCGCTTGTCATGTAGTGCCCTGGAGGAAATAATTCGATTTTAGTACATACTCCCTCTAATGCTTTTAGCTCAGAAGCCACATAAAAAGTGCCGTTTTGATCCCACCCCATATACAAAGGAATAATTCCCATATGATCGCGGGCAATGAAATATTCGTCTTTAAGTGTATCGTATAAAGCGAAACCAAAGATACCATTCATCTCATCGATGAAATCGGGTCCTTTCTCTTGATAGAGCGCTAAAATGATTTCACAATCCGATGCTGTCTGAAAGTCATACTTCCCTTCGAGTTGTGCTTGTAATTCTTTGTGATTGTATATCTCTCCATTTGCAGCGAGAACGTAACGTCCATCTGCACTAAGTAAGGGTTGTTTTCCTGAAGTTGGGTCGACAATCGCTAAACGCTCATGCGCCATAACGGTTTTATCATTTGAAAAAATACCACTCCAATCCGGACCTCTGTGACGGATACTTTTAGACATATCCAATACCTGAGTACGTAATTCTTCTGAAGATTGTTTCAATTCGAAAGCACAAACTATACCACACATAATTATTATTTTTAAGCAAATATAGCTTTAAAATAATTTTAACAAACCTAAATGTTATTTTTGATTTAAAATATCAATACAAATGAGTTAATTGATTAAGTATTTGAAAAAATACATTTGATTTTAATCAAATTAGCAAACATTCTTAATGGGCAATATTAATTGGACGCACGATAAACCATGTTTCCATCAACAATTGTTGCGATAACTTCTACCTGGGGGACTTCATGAATATCAATATTCATAATATCCCGCTTTAAAATTACCATATCTGCTAGTTTTCCGACTTCAATACTACCTTTAATTTCTTCTTCGAAATTAGCATATGCTGCCCATAACGTCATCCCTTTTAAAGCCTCCGTTCGAGTAAGTGCATCGCCCATCTGAAATCCACCCTCAGGAAGTTGCTCTTCAGTAGTTCGAGCAACTGCGGCATAAAAAGTTTTTAATGGACTGACATGCTCAACAGGGAAATCTGTTCCCAATGCTACCCTGCCAGACCAATCGAGCAAGCTTTTGTACGCATAAGCTCCTTGCATTCGATCGTCTCCCAAACGCTCATCTGCCCAAAACATATCGCTAGTTGCATGTGTTGGCTGAATTGATGGAATAATCTTAGTTCCAAAAAATTCACGGTCCTCTAAAGAAACAATTTGCGCGTGCTCAATTCTCCAACGTGGATCAGCATCAATTGTCAATGCCTTTTTATAGGCATTCAACACCTCATAATTGGCCGCATCGCCAATTGCGTGGGTATTCATCTGAAAACCTTTTTTTGCTAAAACATATGCAAGTGCTTCAATTTGATCAACAGGAGTGACAAAAGATCCATGATTTCCCGGAGCATCAGAATATTCCTTCTTCAATGCAGCTCCTCTACTCCCTAGCGCACCATCCGCATATACTTTTACAGAGCGTATGTTCAATCGTTCCGTTTGTGTTGGCCCTTTCTCTAGATAATAATCTAAATTTTCAGGGGTATTACTAATCATCCCATAGACACGGATATCTAAAACTCCCTCCTCATGTAAACTCTCTATTAACTGAAGTTGCTCTTTATCTAGGCCAGCATCGTCAACAGTAGTCAAACCGTTTTTAAAGGCAATACCTTGAGCAGCCAGCAAGGCTGTTGTTTGTTGTTGTTTCGTTGGCTTGGGTAATGCAGCGTAGACTTGATCCATTGCGTTATCTATCAACACACCTGTCAGCACTCCATTTGCGCGAATGAAAACACCTCCGTCTACTGAAGAAGTTGAATCTATGCCTGCCAAATCTAATGTGGCTTGATTTACCAAAAGTGCATGCCCATCGACACGCTTTAAGGCAATCAACTGTTCTGGAAAACGTTTATCTAATATATCTTTTGTGGGGTATTCTTTTATTTCCCAAGAATTCTGATCCCAACCTTGTCCTAAAACAGGTACTCCGGGGTGAGTTGCTATATAGCTGGCTACTCTGTCTACTACCTCTTCAAAACTTTTAGTACCGCTCAAATCCAATTGTTCTTGCAGTAATCCGAAATTATAAAAATGGCAATGAGCATCAATAAATCCTGGATAAACTGAAAACCCATTAAGATTAACAATACTTCGGGCTTTGTATTGATTCAATAAATCTTCGCCGCCGACAGCGATAAACTTACCATCTTTTACAACTACCGCTGTCGCTGTTTCGAAGCTTTGATTAACAGTATATATTGTTGCGTTATGAATGATCAAATCTGCATCATTCGAAGAGCAAGAAGTGAATAAAAGAAAACTAATAATAAAGGAAAAAGCTATTCTCATTTGTAATGATTTTAAATAAATAAAAACAAATGTAAGCTAAAATGTGACCATCAAGAAGAAGGCGGTTTTATAAATTTTCAAACAAATCCTTGATATCAACATTCAAGGCTTTAGACACTTTATACAAAGTTTTGATTGTTGGGTTTGTTCTTCCAGCTTCAATTCTTTGCAAAGCGCTTTCTTCCATACCTGCGCTGGAGGCTAAAGAAGCTTGTGTTAACTTGAGTTGTTTTCTCAGTGTGCAAATTTGTTTACCAACAATATCCTGAGGCCTATCTCCTTCATGATTCTCCATAGTAGTCTATTAAAATATAGAAAATAAAATTAGTGGTAATTTTGTGTACTAAACACATCAAATATGTTTAATAATCATACTACAACTAAATTTGAGTGAAATTAACTTAAAATATACAAACCTGCAATCAAACCAATAGTTATGTTTGGCAACCAGAATATTTTAGCCTACAGATTTAAATCAAAATTATAACGGATTCCAGAAAGAAATCTGGTGCCGTAAACTTGATAGTTCGCCCATTGAAATTGGGGAGCATTGAAAATATTTTCACTTTTAACGTAAAACTCCCACCGATCATTCAGCTGATATGTAATGCGTACTTCCGCATCCACAAAAGAAGGAAGGACAACGATCGACTCACTAGCACGATCTAACGGTTGATTAATAAAGTAATTTCGATAGACATGTTTTCTAGTGCCCATGAAAATAATATTGGATTGCACAAACAGCTTTTGTGCAATTTTAATATTTGCCTTAAAGTTAAATTGAAGCTCAGGTAAGTTCCAAGCCTCTTTAGGATCTGAAAGAATAGAAGAATCTGCTTCATCGGTCAGTGTATAGTCTCTCCAATGCGTCTCGAGAGACAAAGATCCACCATTCTTAAAAGCTGCTAAAACCGAAACATCTAAACCAATTTGCTCGATTTCTTCATATTCAACCTCGAATGCATTCGCATATCGAAAAGCTGTATAATCTGTGTTCCTTTCATCAAATACAAAACTTTTAAAAAGCGGCGTGTTGGTGGCTTTTTGATAATGGCCATTAATTGTAAACTCCCAACCAGAAACAATCTTGGTTCTCAAACCCAGTTCTGCAACGTAAGGCACTTCTGTATTCTTCAATACTATGGCTGGTGCTGTAAAAGGATTCCTATTCGTAAATGTTCTAAAACTATTTTGATTCAAAGCACCCGAAACTCTAAGAAAGGGTGTGATGTTTCCTTTTTTAGGCTTGTATGACAAATCCAGAAGAGGTAAAATATAAATATTAGTTTCTTCAAAATCATCTCCAAATCCATACACTCCGGTTGCTCCAACTTTAAATTTAAAACGATTGGCTCCAGAGCTAACAGATAATGCTACTTGAGAAATCCCTGAAGCAAACTCAGTTGCTAGGGTTGTATAGTAATCTGAAGCAAACTTATTATTCAAATAGCGTACGCTGGGCTCTGCATTAATTGCAATTGAACCAAGAGAAACCTGAAACTTAGCGTTCAACTCCAATTCCAATTCATTGGTTTCAAAACTATCCGTTGTCAAATGGGCTGTTAAGTCAGCATCTTTTAAAATCGTATCGAACCACTGCCATTGCGATTGTATTGAAAGATATTTCAACTGTTGTTTCGGATCTAAATTTTCAAGAATATTGAGATCTGTTATCGGATCTTGAAGCCCGTAAAAATTCTGACTGTGTGTTCTAAAAGATACTTGAGAATGAGAAGAAAGGGTATTGGAATTATGACGATATCCTAAATGAATCAGAGCACTGTTTTGGTTAGTAGCCAAAACAGGTTCTGGTAAATCTTTTAAAAGACCGTTAAAACGCACCAACCAATTTACCTGTTGTCTGCGATCTAAATTAATTTGGGCAGCATGATCCAATAGGATATTATTAAAATTCCCAAAAGCAGCGCTTACAGTAGCATTATACTTTGGTGTGCTTTTCTTTTTCTGAAGCACTTTGGCTGTCCCCTTGGAAGGAATGAACGTTGATGCAACCGGAACAGAAGAAATAGAATAGATTACTTTTCTTTTTTCTCTACCAATCGAATCCATAACCTCTGGCTGCTCTCTTATCTTAAAAACTTCTGACAAACTTGGTGTGTAGGACTTAATAACCGTCACCTCTTGCACGCCCAGGTCCACCTCTTCTTCTTGACCAAAAACAGTTGAGAAACTAAAAAGCAAACCGACCCAAAGGCAGGCCTTGATCAATTTTTTATTAATTTTCATTTTCTTCTTCAACTTTAATGGATGAATTGTTTTTGGATTCGATTGCCTTTAAGTTTGCTAAATCCAATTGGGCTTGTTCTACTATTTCAGGAAATTGAGTAAAATTAGCTACAATAGACTCTAGAATAAAGGATGCCTGGAAAGCATCGTCTAATTGGTAGAAGTTTTGAGACATCAACAACAAACTCTTGGCTCCCCATTCTGGATAATTACCAAAATCTTGTGCTATTTTTTCAATCAAACGATTAGAAGCGGCATAATCATGTGCTATATGTTTTTGTTGTGCATTAAAATACAATGCCTCGACAGCTAATGCAGCATCAGGCGCTTGCTCAAGAACAGCATAAGCTTTAGTTGCTTTTTTCACATCTTGAAGAACAACGGCAGATCGCGCTAAAACACGATAAGCATCCCACTTAATTTTTTGGCCTAGAGCTTGTAAAACAACAACCTTTTCGGCATAGGCTATGGCATTAGAAAACTGTTCTTGCTCGTAATACAATTGCATTAAATTGAATAAAGCATAACGTTTGTTCTCTTGAAACTGTGCCAGTTCTTCTAGGGTTTTCCAATACGGTAAAGCTGCTGATTTTTGCTCAGCGTTGACCATAGCTTGCGTTATTCGAACTAAGGCTTGTTCAGTATACTCATGTGTAGGCTGTTCTAATACCGATGCATATTGTTCGCTCGCTGCGCTCCAGTTTTCATCTTGAAAATAAAGTTCAGCAGATAAAAATTGAACCTGCAAGTGATTTGCTCCTTGAGGATAGTTCTCCAAGTAGGAAGTCAATGCCTTCTGAGCTGCTTTTTTCTTGTTGTCGTTAAAAAGTCGCTCGGCTGCAGTAAAAGAAGCACGTTCCAATTCATTGTCCTGAAGGGTTACCCCTTTCAATTGTTTTACCCAAGTAGCGAAAACATCTACCGTTGCTAAGTCAATTGAAATTTCTTTAGCAGTTTTCAGCGCCTGCTGCGCTACTTCTTCGTTCGGATATTCCTGAACCAATTGTTGTAACACCCGCATTGCCTCTTCTAAAGATTCTGCGTTGTACAAAATCAAACCTTTATTCAATAAGGCGCGGGATCGATAAGGACTTTTAGGGAAACCCTCGGCGAGTATATCGTAGGTCTCAATAGCTTTTACTGTATTATTTTCTCGAGTAAAGGCTAGAGCTAACTGAAAATAAGAGTCATCCAGTAAAGATGTTTTTGGATAATCAGAAATCAATTGATTAAGCGCCTCTATTTTTTTTGGGTTACGCTCTACAAAACCATAGCTCAATGCTTTTTGATATAAGGCATACATCCCACGAGAAACATCCATTTGAATAGCGCCCTCATAAGATTCCATGGCAGGCCAGTATTTCCCTAAAGCAAAATGACTATCCCCCAAACGCAATAATGCATCACGCTTATATGATGCTGTTTGTTTGGTTGACTTGAGATAATTCTCAAACAAAGCACGAGAATTTTCGTAGTTTTTTAATTTGAAGTTCGCATATGCCAACTGATATAATAGGTGTTCTGCTCCCGAAACTTTTTGTGCGGATGGATGGCTTTTAAAATATTGTAGCTCTCTAATTACAGCTTCAAAATTATTCAATTCATACTTAGCCAATGCACTCCAATACAAACAATTTGCTTCGATCGTTCGATCGACTTTGTTTTTTAAGGCTTGATCAAAATACGTTATCGACTCTTCAAAGAGTCCACTTTGAAATAAGGCTATCGCTTTTAGATAATTTACTTTTTGAAGTGCAGCATTAAATTGACTACCCGATTTTTTCTTTAATATTTTTAAAGCAGCAGCATAATTTCTCGAGTTTACATACGAATCGATCAAAAGTTGTTCGATTTCTACAACAGCTTTATTTTTGGGGTATTGATCTAGAAATGCAGTCAACAACAAAGAAGTGTTTTCGTAAGCGTTTCCAATTTCATAACTCAGGCGCGCATAATTCAGCAAAGCATCTTCTGCAATTACAGCATCAAACTTAAAAGCTGATGCACTTTTAAAGGCATTAAGCGCCTGTGTTTTTTTTCCTGTTTTGAGATAACAGTCGGCTAAGTGATAGTAGGCATTTTGCGCCACTGCATTCGCTCCAGAAATAATTTTATTGAACTGCATGATGGCCTTCTCATATTCGCCCAAGCGATAGTGAGTGTAGCCCAATTGATAAAAATCAGTGTTGGACCACTTTCCTCGTTTGCCTTTGTATACTTCTAAATAAGGAAGTGCAGAACGATAATCCTTTAAATTAAAATAACTTTCACCGATAATTTTAGAAAGCTCTGACGTTTGGTTTTCATTAGCATTCGCAAAGCTTTTTCTTGCCAATGCAATTGCTTTATCAAAGCGACCCAATTTAAAATTCATATCAGCCTGAAAATATCCAACTGTAGTATCGCCATTTTCTGTTGTAACCTTGTTGAAATTTTCAACAGCAGCGTCATAATCCTCTAGTTGGTACGCTATATATCCTAAATAATAACTAGCATCATATCGGTATTTCGCTTCATTCTCTACCTTTTTAAATAATTTTTCAGCTTGCTTATATCGCTTGGTAGCAAACAAGGTGTATCCTTTATTGAAATAGTAGTCGGCCCTTTTACTCGAAGCTACATCGGTATCTTTGATCTTAGTAAACCACTTGAGGGCGTAGGTATATTTTCCGTTTTGAAAATAATAAGAAGCCAAATCGTAATATGCAGTTTCAGTTAGATAGCTCGTTGGATTATCGATCATAAAAGCTGCTAATTTCTTTTCAGCTCCAGGTCGGTTCAAGCGTAAATCAGTTGAAATTTTATAAAAATCTGCAGTAGTAGCAAAGGGTTGCAATGTGGGATAAAAATCAACTAAACTTAAATACTGATTTGCCTGCGTGTAGTTGTCGGATGCAAAGAAATAGGAAGCCTGTGCAAAGGGAACTTTGTCTACACCCAACTGCGCATTAAGCGCTGAAAAAGATGTAGATACAAACACAAAAGTGATGATGAGGATTTTATTGCAGTAGGTTTTTTGCATACGATAAAGGTAAACTTAAGTTCTTAACTTAAAACGTTGGATTTTTTTTAAACGTATAAATTGTCAACAAAAAATTTCAACACCTACATTTTTCCTATTTTTACAGGAGTCAAATAATCGTACATATCATTCAACAAGAATTGACCAATTAGAAAGCCATATGAAACTTCCCTTAGTTCAGTTTAGAAACGCAACCATCATTCAAAACAACCAAACCATTTTGCGCGATGTCAATATTGAAGTGGAACAGGGCGAATTTGTTTTTTTGATTGGAAAAACGGGAACAGGAAAAAGTAGCTTAATCAAAACACTGTATGCCGATCTTCCCCTACAAGAAGGTACGGCCCAAGTGTCGGATTTCAATCTTGGGAAAATAAAGCAAAAAGAAATTCCATTTTTAAGAAGGAAGTTAGGCGTGGTTTTTCAAGACTTTAAACTACTATCCGATCGTTCCATTTTTGAAAATCTTAGCTTTGTTCTCAAAGCTACGGGCTGGAAAGATAAAACTGAAATAAAAAACCGCGTCGAAGAAGTACTTACTTCTTTAGGAGTGGCAGAAATTGCATCAAAATACACCTTTCAGATTTCTGGAGGAGAACAACAACGCGTTGCAATAGCCAGAGCATTACTCAATTCTCCTGAACTTATTATAGCGGATGAACCTACCGGAAATCTAGATCCGCAAACAAGTCTTGAGATCATGGAAGTTTTTAGAGGTTTACATCAAAAAGGAATGACCATCATCATGGCGACTCACGATTATAATATGATTGTCAAATTTCCAGGAAAAATACTGCGTTGTGATGAAGGAAAAATATATGAAGTTGTACAAAAAAACGAAGCCTAATGCATAAGCATTAGGCTTCTTTTGTATTAGTAAGACAAAAGGAATTTCTTATTTTCCAGTCATTCTTTTTCTTTGGTTTTCATCAAGATATACTTTACGTAAACGTAAGCTTTTTGGCGTCACTTCTACATACTCATCTCCTTGAATATATTCTAAAGCTTCTTCTAACGAAAATTTAATTGGTGGAGCCAAACGAACTTTATCGTCAGTCCCTGAAGAACGTACATTCGATAACTTTTTAGTTTTCGTTACATTGACAACCATATCATCAGCTCTTGAATTCTCACCAATAACCTGACCTGTATAAATTTCTTCGTTTGGAGCAACAAAGAATTTCCCACGCTCTTGTAATTTATCTAAAGAATAAGGAATCGCGTTCCCTTTTTCCATAGAAATAAGCGATCCATTGTTACGTCCTGGAATTTCACCTCGGTAAGGTTGGAATTCTTTGAACCTGTGATTCATGATTGCTTCCCCAGCGGTAGCAGTAAGCAATTGATTTCTTAAACCGATAATCCCACGTGATGGCATTAAAAATTCACAAACCATACGTTCACCTTTAGGCTGCATACTCAACATCTCTCCTTTTCTAAGAGTAACCATTTCAATTGCTTTCCCAGAAACATGTTCTGGTAAGTCAATGGTTAATTCTTCAATAGGCTCGTGTTTTCTACCGTCAATTTCTTTGATGATAACCTGTGGTTGTCCAATTTGAAGCTCATACCCTTCTCTTCTCATGGTTTCAATTAAAACCGACAAGTGCAGTACACCACGTCCAAAAACAATAAATTTATCTGCAGAATCTGTATTCTCCAAGCGCATTGCGAGGTTTCTTTCTAATTCTCTTTCTAAACGATCCTTGATGTGTCGTGATGTTACAAATTTTCCGTCCTTTCCGAAAAATGGAGAATCGTTAATAGTAAACAACATACTCATAGTTGGCTCATCGATAGCAATTGTAGGAAGTGCTTCTGGTTCAAGAGCATCGGCAACAGTATCGCCAATTTCAAAATTCTCTAGTCCAATAATTGCACAAATATCACCTGCTTGTACTTCTTGTACTTCTTTTCTTCCTAAACCATCAAATAAATTCAATTCTTTGATTCGAGCTTTGGTCACGGTACCTTCTCTGTTAACCAAACTAACTGCCATATTAGCTGTTAGTGTCCCACGCTGTAAACGTCCAATAGCAATCCGACCAGTATAAGCCGAAAAGTCTAAAGAGGTAATCAGCATCTGAGGAGTTCCCTCTTCTGCCTTTGGATCTGGCACATGCTTCAATACCATGTCCAATAAAGGTTCAACATTATCCGTCTGATTTCTCCAGTCTTCGCTCATCCAATTGTTCTTTGCCGAACCGTATACGGTTGGAAAGTCTAATTGCCATTCTTCTGCACCCAATTCGAACATTAAATCAAAAACAGATTCATGAACTTCTTCTGGAGTACAGTTTTCTTTATCTACTTTGTTGACAACAACAATAGGTTTAAGTTTTAGGTCAATTGCTTTTTGTAGAACAAAACGCGTTTGAGGCATAGGGCCTTCAAATGCATCTACAAGCAATAAAACACCATCAGCCATATTCAACACACGCTCTACTTCCCCGCCAAAATCGGCGTGACCAGGAGTATCAATGATATTGATTTTGGTATCTTTATACATTACCGAAATATTTTTAGAAAGGATGGTTATTCCACGCTCCCGTTCTAAATCATTATTGTCCAGAATTAAATCCCCGGTGTTTTGATTGGTTCTGAAAAGTTCGCAATGATGCATAATCTTATCTACCAAGGTAGTTTTACCGTGGTCAACGTGTGCAATAATTGCAATATTCTTAATTTTGGACATAAGTCTGTGTTTTTTTAATCGCGCAAATATAGCCTTATATATCCAGCTTTCAGCTAAAAGTTTAAGGTTTCGAATTCTACTCAGATTCAACTAAAAACTTTACTTTTGCAAATAACATTTTATGGACTTCTCTAAACTCCCAAATATCAATCACCCAAACAGTGATCAATTCTTTCTGTTAGCAGGGCCTTGCGCTATTGAGAGTGAAGCAATGGCATTTGAAATTGCTGAAAAAGTACTTACAATTACAGACAAATTGAACATCCCATTTGTTTTTAAAGGGAGTTTTAAAAAAGCAAATCGCAGCAGAATTGATAGTTTCACAGGAATTGGAGATGAAGTTGCACTTGAAATTCTTCAAAAAATTGGTCAAAAATTCAATATTCCGACCGTAACTGATATTCATGAAGCATCGGATGCAGCCAAAGCTGCTGCTTATGTCGATGTACTTCAAATTCCTGCATTTTTGGTTAGACAAACTGATCTAGTAGTTGCCGCGGCAAAAACAGGAAAAGTAGTAAACCTCAAGAAGGGACAGTTTATGAGTCCTGAGAGTATGCAATTTGCAGTTCAAAAAGTAAAAGACAGCGGAAACGATGCTGCTTGGATTACCGATCGAGGAACCCAATTTGGTTATACAGACCTTATTGTAGACTTTAGAGGTGTTCCTGCAATGCGTTCTATAGCTCCAACAGTATTGGATGTAACACATTCCTTACAGCAACCCAATCAAGCATCGGGAGTTACAGGCGGACGTCCTGAGTTGATCGAAACAATCGCTCGGGCGGGAATTGTAAACCATATGGATGGTTTATTTATTGAAACACATCCAAACCCTGCAAAGGCAAAAAGTGATGGCGCTAATATGCTTTCACTTGATTTATTAGAGGGAATGTTGGGTCGACTGACAGAGATTCGAAAAACTATTAATCAGTTTTAAATAAATAGTATACTTTTACACTCTGCTTTTTAGCAAAGCAGATTCTTTGAAATAATGGGGTCGACTGGTTTTGACAGCGAGATCAATCGAACAGTTAGCATGTCGAGTAATGAATCACATCTCGTAAAACTTGGATTCAACCTTTAACAGGCGAGAATAACTACGCTCTAGCTGCATAAGCGACTAAATTAAAGTAAGTCACTAGCCATGTCTCAACTAGGTTGAGAAGCCGGATGTCTCTTGAAAGCCCTTGTTGGCGGCGTTCAAACCAGAGGCACCATAAAGGTCAACATCGAAGTCTGAAGGTTCTGGTCAGATTTTTCAATAAAGGAAATAAGGAGTGTGTGGGCGGTTTTCAGTCAGTGCATTTTCGAAAACTAAATGAAAACTAAACATGTAGAAGACTTTTCTATTGCTTGTATGGACGAGGGTTCGATTCCCTCCGACTCCACTATTATACCCCGCAAGCTCAATGTTTACGGGGTTTTGTTTTTTTGGTGGGTGGCCAAGTGGGTGGTTAGG
>PXYQ01000187.1:0-2375 GCA_003023645.1 Candidatus Arcticimaribacter sp.
TGGCTTGGAAGCAGCCATTCATTTAAAGAGTGCGTAACAGCTCACTAGTCGAGCGTTCCTGCGCGGAAAATAATCGGGCATCAAATAATTCACCGAAGCTATGGATTTGTCTTCGGACAAGTGGTAGGGGAGCATTGTAGTGGGGTAGAAGGCGTGCTGTGAGGCATGTTGGACTAGCTACAAAAGCAAATGTAGGCATGAGTAACGATAAAACGGATGAGAAATCCGTTCGCCGTAAGACTAAGGTTTCCTCGTTCGATGTTAATCAGAACAGGGTTAGTCGGGACCTAAGGCAAACCCGAGAGGGGTAGTCGATGGACAACTGGTTAATATTCCAGTACTTGCATACACTAAAAAGGGGACGGCGTCATGTAGACTGCGCGTAGTGACGGATTACTGCGCTGAGGGAAAGGCTTAGGCTAGAACCGAGTAGTTGAGTTGACGTCCAAGAAAAGCCGAAGTATGCAACCCGTACCGTAAACCGACACAGGTAGTCGAGGAGAGTATCCTAAGGCGCTCGAGTGATTCATGGTTAAGGAACTAGGCAAAATCGCCCCGTAACTTCGGGAGAAGGGGCGCTCTGAAAATAAATTTAGAGCCGCAGTGAAAAGGCCCAGGCGACTGTTTAGCAAAAACACAGGACTTTGCAAAATCGAAAGATGAAGTATAAGGTCTGACACCTGCCCGGTGCTGGAAGGTTAAGGAAGGTACTTAGGAGCAATTCGAAGGTGCTAACTGAAGCCCCAGTAAACGGCGGCCGTAACTATAACGGTCCTAAGGTAGCGAAATTCCTTGTCGGGTAAGTTCCGACCTGCACGAATGGTGCAACGATCTGGGCACTGTCTCAACCATGAGCTCGGTGAAATTGAAGTATCGGTGAAGATGCCGATTACCCGCAACGGGACGGAAAGACCCCGTGAACCTTTACTATAGCTTAACGTTGATATTGAATATTTAGTGTGTAGGATAGGTGGGAAACTTTGAAGCAGCCTCGTTAGGGGTTGTGGAGTTGTTCTTGAAATACCACCCTCTAATTATTTGATATCTAATCTTTTTGAAACAGCGTTTGGTGGGTAGTTTGACTGGGGTGGTCGCCTCCAAAAGAGTAACGGAGGCTTCTAAAGGTTCCCTCAGCACGGTTGGTAATCGTGCGTAGAGTGCAATGGCATAAGGGAGCTTGACTGAGAGACCTACAAGTCGATCAGGTACGAAAGTAGAGCATAGTGATCCGGTGGTTCCGCATGGAAGGGCCATCGCTCAAAGGATAAAAGGTACTCCGGGGATAACAGGCTGATCTCCCCCAAGAGCTCATATCGACGGGGGGGTTTGGCACCTCGATGTCGGCTCGTCACATCCTGGGGCTGGAGAAGGTCCCAAGGGTTGGGCTGTTCGCCCATTAAAGTGGCACGCGAGCTGGGTTCAGAACGTCGCAAGACAGTTCGGTCCCTATCTGTTGCGGGCGTAGGAATATTGCGGAGATTTGTCTCTAGTACGAGAGGACCGAGATGAACTGACCTCTAGTGTATCAGTTGTGGCGCCAGCTGCATTGCTGAGTAGCTATGTCGGGAACGGATAAGCGCTGAAAGCATCTAAGCGCGAAGCCAACTCCAAGATGAGTATTCCAGTTCTTCGGAACGAAGGGTCGTAGAAGATGACTACGTAGATAGGCTATAGATGGAAGTGCAGTGATGCATGAAGTCAAGTAGTACTAATTACCCGATAGCTTCCTTTTTTTCTTTTAGATTGGTGACTTAATCACTAACATAAGAAATAGCTTTAAATGGTTATATCGAAATCTCTTCCCATGTCAATGTTAATTACGATAAGGATATTGTAGTTATTAGTACTGAGGTCTGTTCAATGGAATGGCTGACTTTAAGGCTATTAATAATAACTATACTAATGTACTCAGAAAGAATCAATAGAAAAACTAAAGAAATAGATGAGCTGCTGAAATAGTTCAGGGCGAGAAGCGAGAGTTTCACATCAAAAGACTAAGGTGGCTATAGCATAGGGGATCACCTTTTACCATTCCGAACAGAGAAGTTAAGCCCTATAGCGCTGATGGTACTGCCCTTCATGGGTGGGAGAGTAGGTCGCTGCCTTTTTTTTTACTCTTTTTTAATGATGATAGAGTAAGTAAAACAAAAGAATCATGATAAAACGTTTCGACGGAAACAATAAAGCTCAGCCTCTCGGTTGGGCTTTTTTTTTGCCTAGTCCATTCCTCCATCCTCCTTTAGTTAAATTTAATCTTCCTTCTCCCCCCTAAAAAAGGCAGAGGGGTGATTGGTTCTAACTTTTTAACTTAAATAGCAATATCAACTTCAATTTCAATCAAAATTCGGATAAAAAGAGACTAAAATGGTCAATTT
>PXYQ01000187.1:2385-3966 GCA_003023645.1 Candidatus Arcticimaribacter sp.
ATAAAGCTCAGCCTCTCGGTTGGGCTTTTTTTTTGCTTACTTTTCTGATAATTCTTGCTGCTTAACTTGCCTTCCCCTGTATAGACTCCCTCAATATTTTTCAATTTGGACCTTCATTTAATCCGAATTGGGTAGAAGTGATTAATATACAATACCCCCACTTATTTTTGTGTCATTAGTCATTTATATACTAAAGTAAGCGGATGATAAAAAGAAAAATAAATAAAAACTGCCCATTTTAAGTGCCTTAGGATACACTTTGTGAAAGAATACTCAATTATCCCCGATGTAATTCCTCTTTTGTTCTTAATCAAGTTAAGCGATACCCCGACAACTCTACCTTCTACCTAATTGGAGTAGAGAAGCCGCTGAACTATTCGATTAGCTCTTTGGATTATATAGCTCAATGTAAGTCTTAATTGCCTAAAGAATCTATTCCTTATACGCTCTCCTTTTGAAGTATTATTCAACCGAATAAGAAGAAATTGTTATTAATTTAAATATTTTAAAATAAATAATAAAAAACAAATAATACATTATATTATTTTTATAGGTATAAATAATTGATCATTAATACAAAATGAATTAGTTAAATTCATAATAAATATCTAATTACGTATTTTTATTGTTGAGTATCTCCCTTACCTATTAATTGAGATAAATTAATATGTTTTTAGCATGATTGTTGAAATATCATAATGAAACATATATTTTAAAACCCCTTTCATACCAAATTAATCTACAGTAAAAAATGATATATACAGCATAATTTTTTATTTATTCTGTCATGTAATTCATTCTAACCTTATCCACTAAAAAATTATAACCATTTTCCTACTGCCATGCAGAGGTGGGCTTGTCCATGCTTTGCCATGACTTACACATAGGTAAATAGAAGAAAAATCTTACACGGTTTTATTGATTACACTTTTAAATCGATTTTTATTTATTTAACTCATTATTTCTCATGAAAAGAAAGAGTCTTACACATTTAACAAGGAGCCACTTTTTTAGGCGTTCCTTATTTTTCACTCTTTTTGCCCTTCTTTCTGGAGGATTTCAGAGTATGAATGCGCAGGCAATTGTAACGCCAGCAAATTCATCACTCTTAAAAATCAAATTTGACGAGTGTGGCGGAGACGTTACCTCTGATGATCGACGGTTTACGGATGATGGTTCTAATGACGGGAACTATGCAGACCCTGCGGGAAAGCCTCGTACGGATACAGTCGAAATTTGTCCAAAAGATCAATGGCATAGAGTGAAAGTTGTTTTTACCGCTTTTGATTTAGCAAAGGGAGATACCCTTTTTGCTTTTCAAGGCAATGCTGCCGCTTTAAATGCTGCTGGTTTAGCCGCTTTAAAGACTGCTTCTGGTTCTTTACCTGCTGGTTCAATGTTACCTGCTAAAGCTACGGCTGGTACTATTCAAGCATTACTTGCTGGAGGTACAAGCGAAGCTGCTCGAAAGGCTGCTTATAAAGCAGGTTTTTTCGCTAGCATTCCTAGTGCAATTGATTTACAAGCATTGATAGATGCGCTATTAGCTATTTTGAACCCAGGCGAACTTCCAGGTACAAC
>PXYQ01000027.1 GCA_003023645.1 Candidatus Arcticimaribacter sp.
CCCCAGTCGAATAACGAATCCTCACTAAGCAAAAAAAACATCTAAATGAATAGATGTTTTTTAGTAGCGAGAGGGGGGCACGATCCCCCGACCTCCGGGTTATGAATCCGACGCTCTAACCAGCTGAGCTACCTCGCCAAATAGGTGGGTGCAAATATAAAAAATAGAATTCAATACCCTCGATATTTATCTTTAAAAAACTCTTTTTTTTTGATATAAAGTTTTACATTTTTCAATATATTGGCAGTAAATAAATTTTAATGACAACTAAAACAGCTTTCTCCATAGAATATGATTTTCAATCATCGCCACAACTGTTGTTTCAATATCTCTCAACCCCCTCAGGCTTATCCGAATGGTTTGCAGATAATGTGAATTCTAGAGGTGAAGACTACACCTTTATTTGGGATGATACAGAAGAATATGCAAAACTTATTCAGAAAAAAAATAACGAAAAAGTTCGTTTTCGATGGATAAACGACGAAGAAGATCAAGACGACTGCTATTTTGAACTGAAAATAGTGGTAGACGAAATCACTAAAGACGTTTCTTTATATGTTTCTGACTTCGCAGATGAAGATGAATTAGAGGAAGCAAAAATGCTTTGGAATAATTTAGTTTCTAGTTTGAAACAAGTTCTTGGTTCAGCTTAAATTTTATGATTGTACTTAATGGTAGTGTTTATACAGATCTGAATTCTGCCCCTACAAGTGATTTACAAGCCATTTTAGAGGCTGCTAATCCCTTTCAGGAATCTGTTCGAGTAGAAGCTGGTAAGATTGTTTATTGGGAAGCACATTATTTTAGAATGATGGCTTCGATGCGTATTCTTCGAATGGGTATTCCCATGACGTACACCATGGAATATTTAGAAGAGCAAGTTTTGTTACTTCTTCAAGAAAGCGATTTATTAAAAAAATCAGTACAAATTCATTTTTCCTTTTTTTCTACAGGTTCTATTTCACGATCCGTTCCTATTGTTCCGTCTTCTTTTTTAATACATGGAGAAGCTTGTGAAACAATGCTAGGAGTTCAAACTTCAGATCGCAGTATTGACTTGTATAAAGACCATTGGGTAGTAAAGGGTCTGTATGGCACTTTGGAGCAGTCGAATGATCGATTGCGCAAGCTTGCGTCTGTTTATGCCTTTGAAAATGACTTTGAGGACTGTGTGCTCTTAAACGAAGACAAACAAATAACGGAAACAATTACAGGTGCAATCTTTGTCGTAAAAGGGAATCAGATAAAAACACCGCCTTTAACTAGCGGATGTCGTTCATCTGTATATCGCCAAGTAGTAATTGATTTGTTAGTAAAACAGGATGGACTAGACTTGGTCGAAGATGTTGTTTCTCCATTTGAACTCCAAAAAGCTGACGAGTTGTTTGTAGTTAGCTTATCTAATGGAATCCAATCAGTAAAACAATACCGGAAGAAAGTATTTGTTTCAACTACTGCTGAAAGTGTATTTTCAAAATTTATAATGGGATACCGACTCAGTTAATTATGACTCGGGTTTTCTGGTGCATTTCCCCAAATTAAATAAGTACCGCCTAAGGAACGAATTTGTTTTCTCCAAAACGATTCAGAATTTATATTGATTACTTTATTACCAATACTATTTTCTTGAATGATCCAGGAGTTTAGTTCAATTTCATTCTGAAGTTGATTTTCTCCCCATCCAGAATACCCTAAGAAAAAGCGAATATTATTTTCTCCGATAGATTCGTCATTGAGAAGTTCGATTACTTTTTCAAAGTCACCACCCCAGTACAATTCTTTATTGATTTTGATACTCCCAGTTATTAGTTCTGGACTGTTGTGAATAAAATAAAGGTTATCGGGCTCCACAGGGCCACCATAATGCACTTCAATTGAACTATTAATTTCTGGTAGAATATCTTTTAAAATAAAATCAAAAGGCTTGTTGAGTATAAACCCAAGTGAGGCTTTTTCCTTGTGGTTGGCTAATAAGATAACTGCACGGTGAAAGTTTATATCTCCAATAATAGAAGGTTCTGCAACTAATAATGTTCCTTGATGAATTTCCATGATTACATGAATTTAGGTATTTTTTTAGGCAATAGCTGAGTTTAAAGCAAAAAAAATCTCCCGAAGGAGATTTTTATATTGGGTATTGAAAGTGAAACTTAGTTTACAGCTCCAGATAATTCAGCACCTGCTTTAAATTTCACAACATTTTTAGCTGCGATTTTGATTGTAGCACCAGTTTGTGGGTTTCTTCCGTCACGAGCTGCTCTTGCAGATACAGACCAAGATCCAAATCCAACTAAAGATACACGTCCACCACCTTTAAGGCTCCCTTGGATGTTTCCAAGAAAAGATTCAAGTGCTTTTTTAGCTGCTGCTTTAGAGATACCAGCATCAGCTGCCATTCCGTCAATTAATTCTGTTTTGTTCATAGTATGAATGTTAAATTAAAAAATATGTATAGTAACAAATATATAGGGTTTGTGGGAAGTCCCAAGGAAAAGCCACGAAAAAACAGGAATTTGTTAATAAATACCTATGTTTTGTTAATAATGCTAGGCTTTATAAGACCTCAGCACCGTTTTCAAAGGTAAAACCATTCAAAAGTGCTTGTGCATACATTCGTTTTTTATTCGGCAATTGCAATTCTTCTACGATGAGTATACCTTCTTTATGAACAATTTTGATTTTTTTATCTTCAATAAACACATTTCCAATCCGAAGTGTGTGTTTTTCATTTATTGGTATTGCTTTAAAAATTTTAACTTTCAAAACAGACGCTCCATTTTGAATTTCAAGCCAAGCAACAGGATAAGGATTTAGACCTCGAACCAATCCATCGATATACTTCAGCGACTGCTTCCAGTCAATTTGTGTGTTTTCTTTCGTCAATTTAGGTGCTTCCTTTTCATCGCCCGTGAGTAATTGTGGTTTTGGTGTAGGATTGGTTGCGATATAGTCTAGTGTTTTTAAGATCAAGTTTGCACCAAGTGGCGCAAGTTTATCGTGTAAGCTACCTACAGTTTCAGTAGGTTCGATTGCTAGTTCCTCTTTAAGAAGAATAGCTCCGGTATCAATTTTGTCATCAATATAGAATGTCGTTGCTCCGGTTATAGTTTCATTATTGATAATTGCCCAATTGATGGGCGCTGCTCCACGGTAATTTGGGAGGAGGGAAGCGTGTAGGTTAAAAGTACCCTTAAGTGGAATGCTCCATACTGTTTTCGGTAACATCCTAAAAGCAACAATGATGAATACATCGGCATTCAAAAATTCTAATTCTTTAGTGAATGCAGAATCTTTTAGGTTTTCTGGTTGAAGTAAGTGTAGTTTTTCTGCAACAGCGTATTCTTTTACAGCAGACTGACGCAGTTGTTTTCCTCTTCCAGCAGGCTTATCAACACTGGTTACAACACCTACAACATCGTGTTCAGATTCATTTAATGCCTGCAGGGCATAAACAGCAAATTGGGGAGTCCCCATAAAGACAATTCTCATACTATATATTCCGCTTTAGTTTATTGGTGTCTGTTAAAAGGAGTTCTTTAGAATTCAGTAGCAACCGAATTGTTTCTCCAATCTCAAAGGTAGTATAATCCGCAATGGATTGGTCCAATTCTTTTAGACTCATTGCTCCATTTTGGAGCTCTTCTGCAATGCGGTTTTTGATTTCAATTTGATCTGCTTTTGCCTGTTTCTTTGGAAGACATTCTAATGCATTACAACAGCCGCACTTCTCAGTTGCATGTTCTCCAAAATAAGAAAGAATTTGTTTTTGTTTACATGTATCTGTCGAAAAAGCAAAGGTAATCATGGCTTCAATTTTTTCTTTTTTCACCTGATGGTACTGCTCAAGTCGTTTTAGTAATGGTGCAAGTGTGTATTGGTCTTCTCGTGGAACCAGCCATTGAATTTGAATATCGGTTTGTGCATAATCTAAAACGAGGTTACCTTCTTTATGCCATTGTTCGAGCGATTGAATTACAGTTTTAAAAGACACTTGATTTAAACGGACAATGCGCTCCAAGTCGAGTTCAAAAGAGGAAGTATACACATCATGATGATTGCGTATAATTCCTTGAATGACTTTTGATGTTTCCGATTGATCTTTAAGTAAATCAAGAATCTGATTTTGGTTCAATAAAAACTTAACGGTTGCTCGTTGTTTGTTGTATTGAATGAGATTAAAAACACCTTCTTGTTCAATATAAGATAGCGTAGTAAGTGCTTTTTTGGGATTTAAATCATAAGTTTTACAAAATGCATTCAAAGAAAAATTACTAATCAATTCATTGCCTTCTCCGTATGCAATGTTGAGGTAATTGCAGAGGTTTTTATAACATAAGCGAATGAACTCTTTGTCGGGTAGCGAGCCTAGAAATTGATCTCGAATTCTATTTTTATCATTTTGTTGTAATAGAAGAAAAGTTTTTGCCGGAGCTCCATTTCGTCCAGCGCGTCCAACTTCCTGAAAATAGTTTTCAATACTCGAAGGGAGATTTAAATGAATTACAGTAGCAACTTCACTTTTGTCGACACCCATGCCAAAGGCATTGGTGGCAACCATAATTTTAGTCTTTTCGGTCAACCAATCATGAAGTAATCCTTTCCGTTCACTTGCGGTTCTTCCTCCGTGAAAAAAAGCGCTAGATACCTGATTGTGTTGAAGTATTTTGGCAACTTGTTCAGTCATTTTTCTACTGCCACAATACACAATTCCAGATTTATTGTTCGCGGATAATAATTTGATCAGAGTTCCAAACTTATCTTCGGTAAAAAGGGTGTTGATGCTGATGTTCGATCGGACAAAAGATTCTTGAAAAAGGCAGGTTTCTTCTAGCCCAAGGCTCGATATAATATCGTCTAAGACTTTTGGAGTTGCTGTTGCTGTTACTGCCAAAACAGGTATTTCGGGAAGCAGTGTCCGGAGGTTTTTTATTTGCTTGAATGCAGGTCTAAAATCGTTTCCCCATTCCGAAATACAATGCGCCTCGTCTACAGCAATTCTATTGATTTTTAGATCTTTAATTCTGAGTTTAAATTCAGTTGATAACGCTTTCTCTGGTGAGCAATACAGCAGTTTAAAGTTGCCATATAAACAATTGTCTAGCTGAATGCCTAAGGCTTGTGTATTGGTCAACATCATGCTTTTGATGCCCTTAGTATTCATTTGTTCTACTTGATCTTGCATCAATGCAATTAAGGGTGAAATGACTAAGGTACAGCCATCACTCATCACCGCTGGAAGTTGATAGCAAACGGATTTTCCACCCCCAGTTGGTAAAAGTGCAACGGTATCTTTATTTTCGAGTACGCGACCTATTACAGCTTCTTGTTTTGATCGGAATGTGTCGTAACCCCAGTATTTCTTGAGGTATGCTTTTGGACTATCCATTCTTGATGTGTTTTAAGATCAAATCCAATCGGGCTAGGGGAGTTGTAAAGGGAAGATGTATGATTTTTAGTCCACTTTTATTGTATGTGTTTGTGAGGCTCTTATGCACTTTCAAAGCTTCTTCAAAAGTTTCCATTCGATCTTCGTCTTGATGATAAATTTCTTCAACAGGTTCTATTAGAAAAACAAGGTCATATGCAAAGTCATTGAGCTGTTCTTCCCAAACTGGAATGGGGTCGTTTACATGATTTAAATAGCCAACAACATCATGTACAGCCCGATCAAAAAACACACAGTTAGTTGTTAATGCATTCGCTTGTTGAAATTGATTTTGACGCCCCTGCCATAGGAATTTGCTAAACGCATGTGGATCGGTTTTGAAGTAGTTGTCAATCCCCTGTTCTTTACCCAGTTGAATAAAATCTCTTGAGATTTCTTCAAAGCAAATGTATCCTCTTTCTTTGAGTAAATTAATCAGAGTTGTCTTTCCGCTACCCGGACCACCGCTGATTACAATTTTATATGGAGTTTTTGATCCGATAATTTATGGGTTTGTCTATTTGAACTATATTTGTGTAAAAATAGCGGTCTTAATGATTCCTAAACAAAATCCAGAAGAATTTTATTCACGTTTTCACGAACAATTAACAGATTCACAAGAATGGCCCGGTCCTTTTTTGTTTAAATTCATCATTCGAGGAGACCAGCAGAAGGTAGAAAAGTTGAAGCAAATGTTTGAAGGTAAGCAAGCTAAACTAAAACTCAAAAACTCAAGTAAGAACACTTTTGTTAGTGTAACCTTTCTGGCAGAAATGGAAAATCCAACCGAAGTAATAAACATCTACAAAGCAGCAAGTACAATCGAAGGTATTATTACACTATAAGCAAACAAAAATTTCAGTAATTCTTTAAAATACATTATTTTGCAAGGAATTACTCCAACAATCCATCAAAACACTTCATGGAAGCATTACAATATAACTCAGAACGCACACCTTTAATTATTCCCGAATATGGAAGACACCTTCATATTATGGTTGATCAAATGTTAGCAACCGAAGATCGAGAAGAACGAAACAAAAAAGCCAAAGCCATTATTGGGGTTATGGGGAATTTGAATCCACACCTTCGAGATGTTCCCGATTTTCAACACAAACTATGGGATCAGCTGTTCATTATGTCTGACTTCAATTTAGATGTTGATTGTCCTTACGAAAAACCACTTCGCGAGCTTTTAGAAGAGCGGCCACAACCATTGACCTATCCTCAGAACTTCCCTAAATATCGTTTTTATGGCAACAACATCAAGAGTATGATTGATGTGGCTCGAAATTGGGAAGCTGGTGAAATGAAAGATGCATTGGTTTTCAATATTGCAAACCACATGAAAAAATGCTACTTGAGTTGGAATAAAGATACGGTTGATGATGAAGTTATTTTCAATCATTTGAGCGAACTTTCCGAAAAAACATTAACGGTAAATCCAGAGCATTTGCCTCTTACAGAAACTGCGGAGTTTTTGAAATCTAAACCCAAAAATGGTAACGGTCCCAAAAGTAACCAAATGATAAAACCAAAGAAAATAAACCGCAATAACCGCAAACGTTACTAGATTAGTATGGGATCATTTATTATAGAAGGTGGACAGCAACTTAAGGGAGAAATAACTCCACAGGGTGCTAAAAACGAAGTCTTACAAATTTTATGCGCGGTTTTACTAACTCCAGAGCGAGTTACTATTAACAACATACCCGATATCATTGATGTCAACAAGCTCATTCAACTGCTTCGTAATTTTGGAGTGAAAGTGGAACAAATTTCTTCTGGAAGCTTCACATTCCAAGCGGATGAAATTAACCTAGATTATTTATCTTCAGATCAGTATAAAATAGATGGTAGAGGCTTACGAGGCTCAATCATGTTGGTTGGACCACTTTTAGCTCGTTTTGGAAAAGGAAGTATTCCTCGACCAGGTGGAGATAAAATTGGAAGACGACGTTTGGATACCCACTTCGAAGGATTGATCAATTTAGGAGCACGTTTTAACTATAGCCGTGAAGAGCATTTCTATACGGTAGAAGCTGAGCAACTAGTAGGTACTTCTATGTTATTGGACGAGGCCTCGGTTACAGGAACTGCCAATATCGTAATGGCAGCAGTTTTGGCTAAAGGAAAAACTACAATATACAACGCAGCCTGCGAGCCATATCTCCAGCAATTGTGCTCTATGCTGAATCGTATGGGTGCCAAGATTAGCGGTATTGGTTCAAACTTATTGAATATTGAGGGAGTATCGGATCTTAAGGGAACTGAACACCGCGTATTACCCGATATGGTCGAAATTGGAAGTTGGATTGGTTTAGCTGCGCTTACAAGAAGTGAGTTGACCATTAAAAATGTACAATGGGAATACTTAGGACAAATTCCATCAGTATTCAGGAAACTAGGATTAACCATTGAACGCCAGGGAGACGATATTCATATTCCAGCGCATACCGAAGGTTATGAAATACAAAATTATATTGACGGTTCTATATTAACCGTTGCCGACGCGCCATGGCCAGGATTTACTCCTGATTTATTGAGTATCGTATTGGTAGTAGCTACTCAAGCACGTGGAAGTGTTTTAATTCATCAAAAAATGTTTGAAAGCAGGTTGTTCTTTACGGATAAACTCATCGATATGGGAGCGAAAATTATACTTTGCGATCCGCATCGTGCTTCAATTATTGGGCATGGTTTTGAATCTAATTTAAAAGCAGCCACTCTTACGTCACCCGATATTCGTGCAGGAATATCGTTGCTTATTGCAGCACTTTCTGCTGAAGGAACCAGTACAATTCATAACATCGAACAAATTGATCGTGGTTATGAGAAAATTGTAGAACGTCTTCAAGCAATTGGAGCAAAAATAACACGTGTATAACCGCTTAACGTTGCATCAAATTGTATCGTAAAACACCCCTTTTCTTGTTCGCTTTTCTTCTGAGTTTTACTGTGCTTAATGCGCAGCACATACTTCAAGGAAGGATCATTGACGCATTTACAAAAGAACCCTTACCCTTTGTTAATATTGGCGTATTAAAAAAAGAACTTGGAACTGTTTCGAATGAAGATGGTTTTTTCTTTTTAGAAGTTCCTGATGTGTTTGCAAAAGAAACTCTTCGTTTTTCAATGATTGGTTTTGATGAACGCGATTTTCAAGTTGCCGATTTAGAAGCTATCTTGTTATCCAATAACACTTTGGTTCTAGCAGAGCAAACCACCTTTCTAGAAGAGGTCGTTTTAACCGCTGAGAAAAAATGGGATACTCGTGTATCGGGTAATTCAACAACTTCGAAATTATTGATCACTGGTTTTACCTCCAATCAACTGGGGAACGAAATTGCACTTTTTGTGAAAGTCAAGAAAACACCTGCTTATATAGATGGCATTCAGTTTTCTGTTGTCGAAAACATTTACCCAGAAGTACGCTTTCGAGTCAACGTATACTCAAGCGATTACCGTTTCCCAGATGAAAATATTTTGAAAGAGAACATTTTCGTTACCCTTAAACAATCAGAAGGCTTAATATCTGTTGATCTAAAAGAATATGATATTCTGGTTGATGATGATGTTTTTATTTCTTTGGAATGGATTGATGAAGACTTGGGTTCTGAAGGACTGTGGTTTTCTGCAGGAGTTTTTGGAAAATCGATCTATGCTAGGAGTACAAGTCAGGCAGAATGGAAAAAGCAAAGAGGTCTGAGCTTGGGAATGTCTGTTACCCTTAGAGAAGCTTCTAAATAAGTTTAAGAATACATCTTTTTGATGATCTCAATTGAGTCCTTGATGATTTGTGTCAATACGTTTAAATCGACATCTTCAATTTTCTTAAAATAAAGACATCCTTTACTTAGTTTGTATTTACCAAGTCCATCAAAATTCAGACCTTCATGTGATAGGTCACACATCAAATAAACGGTCAGCGCATTTTTTCTAGGCGAGAAGCCAGTTAAAAACCAATCGCCTTCACGACCACTTTTATATTTATAATGATAATCTCCAAATCCAATAATACTGGTTCCCCAAAGTTTCGGTTCCTCAGCCGTTATTTTAGACATCAATGCAACGAGGGCATAACTGTCTTTTCTTTTTTGTTCGGGCTCAATTTGATCTAAAAAAAGCGATACACTATTTTCTGTACGTTGAGTTTTATTCTGTTTCATAGGATAGAGGTTTATGTAACAATCATATTGACAACCCTACTCATTGCTGTAAAAGAGCTGGTTACCGTCCTAAATATACAAAATTTATCTCTTGGATACTTTGTTATTGCTGATACCACGTTGTCTACTGCAACGAAAACGATCGACATCCATACCGCGCGATTTCCTATGCTTTGTTTTTCTCCCTTGTACACGTGCACGCCATAACCTGAAACTTGTTGGTTTCAATTCAAGGCGCATTAACGTAATTACTTCTTGTTCTTTGATACCGAATTGGTCCTGAATCGCATCAAAAGGAGTACGGTCTTCCCAAGCCATTTCTATGATTCGGTCCAGCTCACGATCGTTAAAATTGTATTCTTTTTTCATAATTATTGTATGCTTTTTCTATTGGATAGGGTATGTCGTTTTAAAATACGTTTACTTTCTTGGTACACCAAAGGTTCTTTTTGCATGCTCCATAAAATATCACTTGCATGCTTTCGACTCGCATCTAAAGCTACAATAGGTTTGGGGTAATCTACTGCTGGAGTGAAATTATACATTGCCTCTTCGAAAGCTGTTATTGCCCAAGGCGTATGCACTAAACTATCAGGGAGGGGACGAAGTTCTGGTATCCATTGTTTGGTAAAAACACCTAGCGGATCATGTTCAATACCATTTTTCACTGGATTATAGATACGAAGCGTATTGATACCCGTTTCTCCAGCTTGCATTTGGAGTTGTGGAAAATGAATTCCGGGTTCAAAATCTAAAAATTCACGGGCTAAAAAACCAGATGCCTGCTGCCAAGGTTGCCATAATTGATGTACAAAAAAGGAAACCACCAATGCACGCATACGGAAATTTAAATAGCCCGTAGCAACCAAGCATCGCATAGATGCATCGACGATTGGAATTCCGGTTTGCCCTTTTTCCCAAGCATTAATTAGCTCTTTTATGATTGGTTTAGACAGGCGGTGATAGCCTTTGTTCACTGAAACAAATTCCATAGAACATTCCATTTCAAATTTCTGAATGAAGTGTGCTTGCCATCGTAAACGAGATTCAAATGCACGTAGACCAAAACTGGAATTTCCTTTCCCTTTTTCTTCTTCAGTTCGCTGAAGAACTTCACGCATCGAAAGATTTCCGTATGCTATATATGGTGAAAGTCTACTGCAGCTTTTTCGTGCTAAGTCAGGTTTTGAGATATGTTTTTGGTACTGATGATGGCGATCTTTGAAAAAAGAGTCTAAGTAACGACGCCCTTGACTGCTCCCTCCAAGTTGAACTTGCGTACTTTTTTTTGTTTCAAGATCGGGAGTTCTTGAAATACTGTTCAATGCGCTTACTTTTTCATGATTTAAAAAAGGAGCTTCTTGGTGTGGGAATGGGTATTGTTGCTCATTCATCGACTTTGTCCAATTGACAAGCCATTGCTTGCGATTAGTCATCCCTCGGAATACACCTTGTTGGTTGTGTTCTTTCCAATGAATTTGTTCGCTGTCTGCCCACTTTTTCACTTCTTTATCTCGATCAAAAGTTACACGAAGACCTGTTTCTTGATGTGAATATAGACGATCAATTGTATACGATTCTTTTATTTTGCAAAACACCTCAAGGACGGCTCCTTGAGCAATTAGAATTTTTGTATCGAATTGTACCAGTTGCCGATTCATGTCAATTAAGGACTGTTTTATGAAATCAAAGTGGCGGGAACTATAATGTGGATCTTGTGCCAAAACTGTTTCAAAAACATAAACTAGGAGTACCTGTTTGTTTTCTTTCAATGCAACATGAAGTGCTGCATGATCGTGCAACCGAAGATCACGTTTCAACCAAACAATGCCAATAGGAGGTCTATTAGTAAGCATCTGGATTTTTTATGATGTTATAGGCCCGTTCTTTGATTGAAGCTAATTCTTCTACGGGTATTTTTTCAAGCAAGCGCAACATCATAGCCATTCGGTTATTCTTGGCAAAGTGTTCTTTTTTATCATCCAAAAAGTTCCAATACAAACTATTGAAAGGACATGCGGTGTCTCTTAAGCGCTGTTTTTTGTCATAACTACAACTTGTGCAATAGGTGCTCATTTTGTTTATATATGCTGCTGCAGACACGTAAGGTTTGGTGGCTACGATCCCGCCATCTGCCCACTGACTCATACCTCTTGTATTTGGGAGTTGAACCCATTCTACTGCATCTGCATAAATCCCAAGATACCATTCGTCTACTGCATCTGGATGTACTTGTGCCAGTAAGGCAAAGTTCCCTGTAATCATCAGTCGTTGTATGTGGTGTGCATACGCATGATCCAACGAGTTGTTTATGCTGTGACTTACGCAATTCATTTTTGTTTTGCCAGTCCAATAAAAATCGGGGAGGGGATTGTTGTTCTCAAGTACATTCAGTGTTTTGTACTTCGGCATTTCTTTCCAATAGATTCCGCGTATATATTCTCTCCAGCCAATAATTTGTCGCACAAAACCTTCTACTTGAGACAACTGAATATCCTCTTCATTTTGGTGATAATACTCAATTACCTTTTGTACTACTTCCAACGGATTGATGAGTTTTACATTCAATGCAAAGGAAATTCTGGAATGGAAAAGATTTTCTTCTTCCGTATGCATTGCATCTTGATAATCTCCAAAGTGAACCAATAGATTTTCGCAGAAATAATGCAACTGTTCCATGGCCTCTTCACGTGACGATGGAAACAGAAAATGATCTTCGTTGAAATTACCCAAGGTTTTTATACCGACGGTTTCAATCATTTCTTTGATCTCAAGGAGTTGTTCGTTTTTTGGAATATAGGGCTCAGGTATACTTGGAGTTCCTTTCCATTTATTCCGATTGTTCTTGTCGAAATTCCATTGTCCTCCTACTGGTTGACCGCCCTCGACTAGAATATCGAATTGCTTGCGCATGTTGCGGTAAAAAAACTCCATGAGCAACTGCTTTTTTCCTTCGAAAAATTCAGTCAATGCAGTTCTGCTGGTCATGAAATGTTCAGTATCCACTGCTGAACTCGAAACTTCAGAAGCAGCACAGAAAACAGATAATTGTTGATCCAAGCGGTGTTCGTCTGGAAATTGGTATTCGAATTGCTTTGCCTTGTAGTGTTTAAAAAGAAACTCTAGATTCGAATTTAAATTTTGAGTATTTTCAGAATCGCTGAGTTTGAAGTAATGGGTTTGATGCCCCAATTGCTTCAGTCTGTCATTGAAGTTGCGCATGGCTGCAAAAAAAGCAACCACTTTCTGAATATGATGTTTCACATAGTTAGTTTCTTGCTGCATCTCCATCAATACATACACTACAGAATCGTCAACGGTTTGAAACCAGGAATGCTGCTCGTTGAGTTGATCCCCTAAAATTAGTCGTATGATCATTCAAATAAATTTTGTTGGTTCCACAATTGTTGAAATTTTCCATTGGCATCGTATCGTTCTGCTTGCGAACGAATATTGAATTTTCGATCTCGAGGATCATTGCCTACACCAGCGATATACATCCAGTTACCGTAGTTGCTGTGTACATCATAATCGATCAACTGAGATTCAAAATAAGCTGCTCCCATACGCCAGTCCATAAAGAGTTCTTTTGCAAAAAAGGAAGCTACATTTTGCCTACCTCTATTGCTCATCCACCCTGTTTTTTTTAATTCCAGCATATTTGCATTAACAAAAGGCTCTCTTGTTCTTCCGTTTACCCAGCTGTTAAAAGTTTCTGAACTATTTTCCCAAGTATAGCTTTTATCTAAAATGCCGCCCAAATGAAATATAGCATCTTGATGTTTTAGGGAAATAAACTTGAAGTAATCGCGCCAGATGAGTTCAAAGATTAACCAGTAGGTAGATTGATTTTTTTGAATATCGGATTCATACTTTTGAACCTCCCAATAGATTTCTCGTGCCGATAGCGAACCATTACCTAACCAAGCCGACAGTTTGGAGCTATAGTCCAGTCCAAGAAGTCCGTTTCGAGTATTCTTATAATAGGACAGTTTTTTAGTTTCCCAGAAGTAATGGGATATACGTTCTTTAGCTGCTTTGCTGCCTCCTTTAAATGGGAAAGCCGAATTGGAATGCGAACTGCTTTCAGTTAGTCCAAAATCTGCAAGAGAAGGGCAGGCATATGTTTCTTGTAACACATTCGAAGCTTCTTGCTGTTCCACTTCGGGATAACAGGCTCTAACGGTAGAATTTTTTTCACACTGTTTTCTGAAGTTGGTAAATACTTCTGGTAATTCATCTAAGGACATTGGAATATCCTCCGGGTGAAATAGAAATTGATCGTAAGCAGAATGGACTTCTATTTTGGTTGAGATGTTTTTTCTTAAAGCATCTTCAACAAGTCGTTCTTCTTTTGTCCATTCTTTTTGAAAATAGAGGGTGTCTATTTTTTCTGAATCAACCCAATGCGGAATGCTCTCGGATGGATCTTTATACTCTATGATGAGGCTGATGTTTTTAGCAGCTAAATCCTGTTGTAACTGTTGAACCGTTTCAATTAAAAATTGAGCTCGAAAAGATTCTGTTTTTTTAAAACCCCAACGGGTTTCTGAAAATTGCTTTGGATCAAAACTATAATAGGCTATAATTTTCTCATGACTTTTTGAAGCATGAAAGAGACCGTAATGATCGGATATTCTCAAATCATTACGAAACCAAACGAGTGCTGTTCCTTTTACTTTTTGCATTTTTTACTACAGTAGATTACTTGTTCCCAATCGCGTTCCCATTTTTTTCTCCAGCTAAATGGTCGCTCACAGTTGGGGCATATTTTTGTTGGTAAGTTTGTTTTTTTTACACCTTTCACGTTCTGTTCAATGCAGTTTTGTAGGTGGTTAAACATCGTTCCCTGGCAAATTTATGATCAACAATAGGAAGCGGATAGGTCAGTTCTTGAAAGTCGGGAACCCACTTTTCAATATACTGCAGCTGTTTATCAAACTTCTTGATTTGCTCTATGGGATTAAAAATCCTGAAATAGGGCGCTGCATCTACGCCACAACCTGCAACCCATTGCCAATTACCGACATTACTCGATTGTTCATAATCCAATAACTTTTCAGCGAAATAGGCTTCTCCCCAGCGCCAGTCGATAAGCAAATGTTTGCACAAAAAACTCCCTACCAGCATGCGAACGCGATTGTGCATAAATCCGGTAGCATTAAGTTCTCTCATGCCTGCATCTACAAAGTGATATCCGGTTGTTCCTGTACACCACTTCTCAAACTCTTCTTCATTGTTCCTCCATTCGATTTGTTCGTATTGGGGTTTGAAGCATTGAGTAGTTGTATGCGGGAAATGCCACAAAATTTGCATGAAAAATTCTCGCCAAATTAATTCCTTTAAAAAGGTAATTTCATCTTCTTTGTCTGCTTCAATTGCCATTTTTCGGATACTTAAAGTACCAAACCTGAGATGCGATCCTGTTCTTGAGGTTTGGTCTAAGGCTGGATAATTACGAGTCGCTTCATAATTTCGAATGATTGCAGTATTGAGTTTATACTCTGGATACGGAATGGAAGAAGCTTCAAAACCCAAATCATTTAGTTCTAACTGTGGCTGATTTGTGGGTGCTAGGTTGTGTAAGTTTTTTTCAGAAGGGAAATTTGGAATACCTTCTAATCGCATCTTAGCTAACCATTTTTTAGAAAAGGGTGTATATACTCTGTAGGGAGTTCCGTCATCTTTGACTACTTCTGCCTTTTCAAAAATCACTTGATCTTTGTAGGTTTCAAATTCAACTTTTTTAGTTGCTAAGAGCCGTTTTATTTCCTCATCTCGCTTTTGAGCATAAGGTTCATAATCGTGATTGGTGATTACTTTTGCGATGGGATATTTTTCGAGTAGTTGTTCAAAAACGGCTTTCGGGTTCCCATGATACATTCCAACATTGCATCGGTTCTCCTTCATAGCATCAGTGATTTTTCCTAAAGCCGTATGAATCATTGCTAGACGAGCATCCTTTTTACTTGGAAGCTTTTCTAATATTTCAGTATCAAAAATAAAAATGGGGAGTACTTTATTACCTGACGTTAGTGCATGGAATAAACCAGCATTGTCATCAATCCGTAAGTCCCTTCTAAACCAAAATATAGTATACTGTTCCAAAAATTAGTTTGTTTTTAAATTCCCAATTCCTCCATCTACATGTAGAATTTGACCTGTCATCCATTTACTTTCATCACTCAGTAAAAACTTAGCACTATTGGCTAAATCCTCCGCAGATCCAATGAATTTTAGCGGATGACGCTCGTTTGCTTTCTCTAATTTTGTTTCGTTGTTTAGAAACTTATCTGCTAAAGGGGTGTTTGTTAGCGAGGGAGCAATAGTGTTTACTCTAAATTTTGGAGCATATTCAGCAGCCAAAGACTTTGTTAGTCCTTCGATTGCGCCTTTTGCAGCAGCTACAGAGGCATGAAAAGGCATTCCAGTTTGAACGGCTACAGTACTAAAAAACACAAGACTTGCCTGTGGACTTAGTAATAAGTTTTTCAAAACGGCTTGCAAACTTTTAACTGCTCCCAAAACATTAATTTCAAAATCCTTTTGAAAAGTTTCGGGCTTGAGACCTTTAAACGGACGCAGGTTGATGCTTCCTGGGCAGTACACAAAACCATCCAATTGATCGGGAAGTTGTGTTGTGTCTAAAACATCTGTTGTTGCATCAAATGGGATGTAGGTTACTTTTCCAGTATCTAAGCCTTCAGAAGTTCTGTTGGCTACAAAAAGTTGGTTGCTGTCTTGTAGTAATTCGACTAGGGCTTTTCCAATTCCAGAAGTTCCCCCTATGATGAGTATGTTTTTATTCATTTATTTATTGTTCTTTATATGTTCCAAAGAGTTCATTGAGTTTTTTGAATCGGTATTCAAATATTTCATTGAGCTTTCCTTTTACTAGAATTGGATGCGCTATGCGACCCAAAATTCCAAAGGGTAATTTATAGTCGATGATATCGATCATTTCGACACCGCCTTTTATTTCTTTAATGAAATGTTTGTGGTGCCACAGGGCGTAAGGACCAAAGCGCTGTTCGTCCACAAAATACTTTTGATCTTCTACATGCGTAATTTCGGTTACCCAACCGGTTCGTATTCCTAGTACTGGTGTCACGGTATACTTTATTATTTGACCAGCATACATTTCAGGCTCGTGACCCTCTAAAATCTTAAAACCCATATAGTCTGGAGTAATGGTTTTTAGGTTCCCAGGATTACTCAAAAAGTCCCAAGCCTCTGAAACTGAAATGGGTAGTTTTTGGACTGTCTTTTTTCGGTAAATCTTCATGTACTAAATTTTGATAAAGATACATAATGTTTAATTATACTTTAAAATGGTTAAACAAAAATTAAAACTTTTTATCCACAATCCATCCTAGAAAATAATTCAATACAAATTCATACATTTGAAAAATAAACAACAAAAATTGAAGTCTATGAAAAATACAGTATTATCCTTAATCTTTTTGGTAGGAGCATTTGCATCAGCGCAAGTACTAACTCCACAACCGAGTCCTACTGCTCAACTATCTCAAACGGTAGGTTTGACAGAAGTTACTGTGAAATATTCTCGTCCAAGTAAAAAAGGTCGTGATATTTTTGGAGCTTTAGTGCCTTTCGGAGAAATCTGGAGAACAGGAGCGAATCAAAATACAATCATCAGTTTTAGTGATGCAGTTACCATTGCTGATCAAGAAATTGCTGCAGGTGACTACGCAATCTATACTCGTCCAGGAAAAGCGACTTGGGAAGTTTTCTTTTACAGCGATACATCAAGTTGGGGAAATCCAGCTGAATGGGATGCTGCAAAAGTAGCTGCAACTTTAGAAGTAGCAGCTGTTGATACAGACAACATTGAATCTTTTGAAATTTGGATTTCAAAACTTCATAACAACGGTGCAACTTTGAATATTGGATGGAGCACTACAATGGTTTCTGTTCCTTTTGGAGTTCCTACAGTAGCTAAGGCAACTGCTTCTATTCAAGAAGCTATGAAAAACGATCCTAAAGATCGCGATTACTACAATGCTGCAGTTTACTACTTACAAGAAGGACAAGACCTAAACCAAGCTAAGGAGTGGATCGCTAAAGCAGTAGCAGCGAATGGTGAAGCGTATTGGTATCTTCGTCAGCAATCATTAATCCTTGCAGGATTGAATGAAGTTGATGCAGCAATCGCAGCTGCTAAATCTTCTTTAGAATTAGCTACTAAAGCTGGAAATACAGATTACATCACATTGAATGAAGCTTCTATAGCCGAATGGTCTAAATAAGTTTTCTTCATTACAAACATTAAAAAACCTTGCTTCGGCAGGGTTTTTTTATTTCGTTTTTTATAGGTTTTCCCTTTTCAATTCCCAACGATTTACCTCTTGTTCAAAGTTCATGGCTCCTGGAGTTGTTCGGTATGTTTTTGTTTTTATAAAACCCAACTGAGGTAGAATTGCATTTGGTGCTTTGTTGCGTGCATAAGGTTCACAGATCAACATATTTAATTTAAAATATTCAAAATAGTAAAAAATGCATTGATGTAAAAAGGCCAAACCCAATCCTTTTTTTCTTAAACCTGAGTTCCAAAGATGTAAATGCATACTTGCTTTTTTTCCATATTCTAAAAAGGTAAGGTTGGAATGCCCAATGGGTTTATGATTATGAATCCAAAGTAAGTAGAATAACTTTTTTTCTTCTAGGGGTAAGTCAATTTCATTTTTAATGGTTTGAGTCCATTCTAGTTTGTTAGGTAGCTTGTCAGGATTGGCACCCATACCTCTGAGAAACTCAGGAGTAGCAGAAAAGAAGTAGGAGACAATTAAAGGAATCTCTTCTTTTGTAAGGGGTCGTACTTGCATAGTTTTATTCGATTGGTGCTGCGTCGTAAACAATTACTTTCTCCCAAAGATGTTCCGCCTCTGCAATAAAAGCAAGATGTGTTGGGTCGATCTGGTAGGCAGCTTCTGCGGTTGCATCGGCAAAGGTCATTTGATAGAAGTAGGTGAAACTTGGATCTACTACACCACGAGCTTCTGTGTTGGCAGGTTTTCCTAAATACCCAGTGATTTTTTGTGGATTGTTCGCAATAAGTTTTTGAATAGCAGTTTCAAAAGCAATGCGGTCTGGCTTGCTCTCTGGGCTCTTTAGCCAAAAAAGAACGGTATGAACCAAGGGCTCTTTTGCTTTTTTATCTTGCGCTTGAATCGTTGTTAGAGTAGTTGTAATAAGAAATAAAAGGAGGAAACTGCGCATGTTTTTTTTTGTAAATGTAAAAAAGAAATATTTATTCAGCTTTTAGTTCGTTTTCTAATTCATAGAGCATTTCGACATATAGTTGTTTGATCTCTTCGTTATACCCTCTTTTTTTTGAGTTACCAAGATAAAAGTCTTCGATACCAGCTTTTACCCATTCCAAGGCTTTTTTGGTATTGCCTTGCTCTTGCTCGTAAAGCGCATAGTAGTATTTGGTGTCTGCCGATTTATTTTGATAGTATTGTAGTGCTCGATCTAATTCTGCTGGCATTTTATCGAATTGATTACTTTCATAATACGCAATGGCAAGGTTCAGAAAAGCGTCTGGTTCTACCCAGTCTTCTCCCCATTTTTGGGTAACGTAGGTAATGTGTTTTTGATAATAGCGTATGGAATTTTCATAGTCTTTTGCTCCCAAATAGGCATGTCCTCTCCAGTAATCTACACTGTGTCCTTGGGGAGAATCGATGTGGTTAGGGGTTAGCGTATCGCTGGCATCGAAATCAGCAATGGCGTTTTGATAATCTCTGTAGAAATAGAGGTAATGACATCCTCTGAAGGGTTGCCATAAGGCAGCATCACATTCTACCGCTCGATCGAAAATAGGTTTCCATTGATGAGGCATACCCCGTTTGAGGTAGGCTACTGAGAGTTCTCTAATAGCATCACAGTGTTTGGGATTCAAACGAATGATTTCCTCTAAAAAGTTCATCTTTTCTGGTGAACCTTGGATTCCGTGTTTTTTTTCAACTTCTAACCACATTTCTTCGGCTAA
>PXYQ01000143.1 GCA_003023645.1 Candidatus Arcticimaribacter sp.
TCAACATCAAAGTTTTATTTTGGATATTAAAATATTAGGTATGACCCTAACTAAGGTCTTTAAAACGAAAGATGTAAATGCCACTGGTCAAACCACAATGGAACCCTTTAATGGAAAAAATTAATTTTATGAAAAATTGTGTAATTATAGGTGCAGGTGGATTTGGACGAGAAGTTCATATGTTAATCGATCAAATAAACGCTACATCATCACAATATAAGGTACTGGGTTTTTACGATGATTCAGTTGCCAAAGGAACATTTATAAACGAACTCGAGGTTCTAGGGACCTTACAAGATTTAAACGAAGTAACCCAACCAACTGGAGTATGTATTGCAATTGGAGCTCCAAAAGTAAAAAAAGCTATTGTCGAAAAATTGACAAATTCTTTACTTTTTTTTCCTAAATTAATCCATCCTTCTGTTTTTCTAGGAATTTCTGAAGAGTCGATAGGAAAAGGAGCCATTATTTGTGCAGGAAACATCATAACGGTCAACATTACAATCGGTGAATTTGTTGTCTTAAATTTGGGTTGTACCGTAGGACACGATACCGTAATTGGAAACTATTGTGCCTTTATGCCGCAATCAAATATTGCTGGCGAAGTTATTTTAGGAGAAGCAGTTTATGGCGGAATGGGTGCAGGTATCATAAATCAAGTAACAGTAGGGAATAATGTTACCCTAGGTGCGGGTAGTGTTGTCGTTAAAAACATTCCCTCAAATTGTTTAGCTGTTGGAATTCCAGCGAAAGTAATAAAGGAATATGAAGGATAAAATATGGCTTTCCTCTCCCCATATGGGAACTGAGGAATTGAAAAACGTACAAGAGGCTTTTGCAACCAATTGGGTTGCTCCTGTAGGCCCTTTTATCAATCAATTTGAACGCGATTTATCGGACTATACCCAAGTAAAACATACAGCTGTCGTTCAGTCTGGAACCGCTGCAATTCATTTAGCACTTCGCTTGTTGGATGTAGCAAAAGATGATATTGTGCTTTGTCAATCCTTTACTTTTATCGGCTCATCAAATCCGATCACCTACCAACAAGCACAGCCAGTTTTTATAGATTCTGAACCCGAAACCTGGAACATGTGTCCTGAAGCTTTGGAGACAGCAATCAAGCATTTTATAAAACGAGGTAAAAAACCCAAAGCCATTCTTGTTGTGCACCTCTACGGGATGCCAGCCAAGATGAAAGAGATAGGGGTTATTTCGGAACGTTATGAAATTCCAATCATAGAAGATGCTGCCGAAGCGCTAGGATCTTCAATTGAAGGTCAAGCTTGTGGTTCTTTTGGAGCCTTTGGGATTTTGAGCTTCAATGGAAATAAAATCATCACAACTTCTGGAGGGGGTGCATTGCAATCCAATGATGAATCAGCAATAGCCAAAGCTCGTTTTCTGGCAACGCAAGCCAAAGATAATGCTCCGCATTACGAACATTCTACCTTAGGGTACAACTATCGAATGTCTAATATTGCGGCGGCGATTGGTGTAGGTCAACTTCAGGTTTTAGATGATCGAGTAGCGGCACGCCGAGCAAATTATAAATTCTACGAAGACCTTTTCAAAAATGTAGACGGAGTTCAGTTTTTAGAAGAACCGCAGGGGTACATATCCAACCGTTGGTTAAGCTGTGTTTTATTGGAACAGTCAGAAAACAAGAAATTATCTCCAGAAGATTTCCGTTTACATTTAGAGCAAGATAATATAGAAAGTCGCCCTTTGTGGAAGCCCATGCATATGCAGCCACTTTATAAAGGTGCTGCTTATTTTGGAGGAACGATCGCCGAACAACTTTTTCAAAAAGGAATATGCTTACCTTCGGGGAGTAATTTAACAAGCCAAGATAAAGAGCGAATTCAAAAATCCATTCAAAGTTTTTTGAATTCATAAACCCAAACCCATATGTTTGAGAAGATTTTCAAATACCATTATTCTAAAAAATACGCCTATGTATTGGATGGGATTTGTCTTTTTCTAGCCATAGAAGTTCTCTTATATCTAAATGGTTCCAACATAGTAATACGTTCATTAACAGACAAATTCGTTTTTATAGTTCTTGCACTAGGTTGTTTGACTTTGGTGAGAGGCTATCGGATGCTACTTCGCTTTACCACGTTCATCGATATTGGAAAAATTACAATCGGCTTAGTCCTAACACTGGCAATCTATGCGATTTATGTAAAAGCAAATACAAGAGCCCATTATAACTACCTGCTGTTGTTATTTTATTTTAGCCTTTCTTTTTTATCACTGTATCGTCTCATTGTGAAACTACTTTACGCTCGAGTCTCGAAAGAACAAAAACTAACGGCTACTATTTTATTTGGAGCAGGAGTCAATGGTCTGATGGCAAAAAGAGCCTTAGATGACAGTAATTCGGTTAATGTGCTTGCTTTCGTTGATGATGATAAAACCAAGGTTGGTCGGAGTATCGAAGGGATTTCTGTTTTTGCCTTAGACGAAAAATTAAAGAAAACTTTAGAGCAACAAAACATCGATCAAGTGATCATTACTACAGACAAGATTTCTCAAAAGAGAAAAAACGAAGTCTTCAATTTTTTTAAATTACAAGGTGTTAAAATCTTTACGGTTCCAGCAATTGACCAGTGGGCAAATAGTCAAGGCATTGTTGGGAACCTAAAACCCATCATCATTGAAGATTTATTGCGACGAGATGCAATTAATATTGATCTTCAAAAAAACGTTTTACAATACCAAGATAAAACCATTTTAGTGACTGGTGCTGCTGGTTCTATTGGAAGCGAAATTGTGCGTCAATTATTAAAATTCAAACCCCATAAACTTATTTTATTCGATCAAGCTGAAACCCCATTATTCGACTTGAAAAATGAATTACTCAAAACAAAGCATACGACTCAATTCGAGTTTTTATTACGCTCTGTCTCTAATTATGCTTCGGTAGATCAGTGTTTTAAGGCGCATACAATTGATGTTGTGTTTCACGCCGCAGCCTATAAACACGTTTATATGACTGAAACTACCCCAGCTGCAGCTGTACTTAATAATATTTTAGGAACGAAGAATGTAGTTGATGTGGCTATAAAAAATAAGGTTGCCCATTTTGTGATGGTTTCAACAGACAAGGCCGTCAATCCTTCTAATGTAATGGGAGCATCCAAACGGATAGCAGAAATGTATGTAGCGAACCAAGCAGAGTCATCTAATACACAATTGATCACTACCCGTTTTGGAAATGTTTTAGGGTCCAATGGTTCAGTAGTTCCCATCTTTAAAGAACAGATCGCTAAAGGGGGTCCCGTAACGGTTACCCATCCAGAAATCACACGTTTTTTTATGACTATAACCGAAGCCTGCCAATTGGTTCTTGAAGCGGGAGCTACGGGAACAGGAGGGGAGATCTACGTTTTTGATATGGGCGCCCCAGTTAAAATTAAAGACTTGGCAATCAGTATGATTCGACTGTCTGGCTTGGTTGAAAACCAAGACATCAAAATAGAATATTCTGGATTACGACCCGGAGAGAAGCTGTATGAGGAATTGCTTACAGATAACGAAAATCTTAAACCTTCGCACAACGAATTGATTTATATTGCTCAAAAGGAATCTTTTGGAAAAGAAAAAATACTGCAAATTGAGCAGTTGATTGCAGAAGCAGAGCTTGGGAAATCGAACGAGACTTTGGTAAAGCAAATGAAAAACATTGTTCCTGAATTCAAATCTATGAATTCATCCTATGAGAAAATGGATTCTTAATAAATCGATTACTCAGAAGCAACAATCCGAATATCTCGAATACACACGGTGAACGGATGCAGTTGATCATCATTTTCATTCAATGCAGATGGATACTTTGTGAAAACTAAATCAAAATCAGAGAGATTGGGTAGCGGAATGATTACTTGCCTAAATCGAGTAACATCATAAGTC
>PXYQ01000144.1 GCA_003023645.1 Candidatus Arcticimaribacter sp.
AGAAGCGATCAAGGGTAGTGGAGTACCTATTATCGCCGATGGTGGTATACGATATACTGGTGATATTCCTAAAGCAATTGCCGCAGGAGCATCTTGTGTGATGTTAGGGAGCTTATTGGCAGGTACAAAAGAATCGCCAGGAGAGACTATTATTTTCGAAGGGCGAAAATTTAAATCGTATCGTGGGATGGGATCTGTTGAAGCAATGAACAAAGGGAGTAAGGATCGTTATTTTCAAGATGTTGAAGATGATATCAAAAAATTAGTCCCAGAAGGTATTGTTGGACGAGTACCCTACAAAGGAGAGCTTGTAGAAAGTATACATCAGTTTTTAGGAGGTTTAAAAGCAGGGATGGGATATTGTGGCACCGCTAACGTAGATGAACTCAGAGATCAAGGTAAGTTTGTGCAACTAACCGCTTCGGGGATTAGAGAAAGTCATCCGCATAATATTCAAATTACCAAAGAAGCTCCAAACTACAGTCCATAATATTTATAAGGTTGAACAGGAATCTTAACCGGCTAGTTTGCGATTAATTTGTACGTTTTAACATCGGTTTCGGTTTCGATACGTACGATATACATATTGCCAGATTCTAATCCGATAGGTTTTTTGAAGTTTGCTAAAGTTTCGTTAGAGAATCGAGCGATCTCATTACCTATGATGCTGTAAATTTGTATTGATCCTGTGCCCATTAATCCATCTATTTGGATTTGTCCATTGCTGTAAAATAATTTTACAATATCTTGACTTGAAATAGGGCTTGCAGAAGGGTTTATAGGAGAGGAATTGCAATACGCTTTGGGAAAAGCGAGAAGTAAAAATAACAATAAAGAATACATACTAATTTTCATCCCCATAAATATACTTGCAAGTTATAGATATTGCTGTTAATAAAAAAGGATTTATTAACAATTAAAACACTGATTATTAGCAATCTAATAAAGTTATTAAGAAATTTAACATAAAAAGGTGTCAAATAACACAATAAATTTATTTTTTCTCGTTGTTACCATTTAACAAATTTATGCAAAAAACAAGCCAATATATTCGAAGCAAAGTACAGTTTCTACTTTTACATTGGACAGGTCCAATTGCCTTACTTTTCTTTTTAGTTATTGGCTGTGATCAGTTCTATAATGTAAAGCAAGATGTGGTTGTGGCACGAGCAGGTAATTCCTATTTATATCGCTCTGAACTTAGAGATAACATCACCGTTTTTTCTTCCAAAACGGATAGCATAATTCAGTCAGAAAACTACATCAACAACTGGGCAAGAAAACAATTACTTTTTGACCAAGCAATAATTAATCTTGATATTGAAGCCCAGAAGGAAATGGATGAATTAGTAAATTCATATCGTTCAGATCTTTGGAGTAGGAGTTATAAAGAATTCATTGTAAAGTCGAATATTGATACGCTAATAAGTAAAACAGAAATTGAAACGTATTACAGAGAAAATCAAAATAATTTCAGGCTGAATGAAGCTATGGTCAATCTTCGTTACATTGCTTTACCTTCAGAAAACATAGACTTATTAGAGATTAAAAATAAACTAATTCGTTTTCAAGAAGAAGACATTCGTTTTTTAGATTCCCTTACCTTTCAATTCAATTCATATGGATTGAAAGACTCATTGTGGCTTACAAAGAGAGAATTAATTCGTACACTTCCTATAATCAATGAAAATAACTTTGAGAACTACTTAAAAAAATCACAATTTTTTCTTGTTGAGGATGCTTTCGAGGTATATTTGCTTTTTGTGAATAATTATATGTTACGAAACGAAGTAGCCCCTTTGGTTTCCATAGAAAACACAATCCGTAAAATTGTTTTCAACAAAAGAAAGCTTGATTTTATTAAACAATTTGATAAAGAAATACTACAAGATGCAATACGAACAAAGAAATTTCAACTCTACCGTTAAAACTACAATACTACTTCTAGTAGCTTTTGTTTTTAGTTTTCAGACTTTTGCTCAAGGGCCTCTGGAAATAAAGAGTAGTTTTAAACGAACTAAGATTGACGGAGTCTCTGCAGTTGTTGGCGACTATGTGATTTTAGATTCCGATATTGACAAAACTTTAGTCGATATGAAATCGCAAGGAATTCCTACAGATGGCATTGAGCGTTGTCAACTTCTTGGAAAACTAATGGAAGATAAGCTTTATGCTCATCATGCAGTACAAGACAGTTTAGAAATTAGTGATTCTGAGGTGTACAGCTACGTAGACCAAAGTATTGAATATTTCACTGAACAATTAGGGAGCATAGAAAAGGTTCTTGAATTTTATAATAAACCTGACGAGCTTTCTTTTAGAGAGCAACTTTTTGAAATCAACAAGCTTCAAAAACTAGCCTCTTTAATGCAATCTGATATTGTTTCTAAAATTGAAATTACTCCTGAAGAAGTTCGTAGCTTCTTCGATGAAATTCCAAAAGAGGAATTACCTGTTTTTGGTACTGAAATAGAATTAGCACAAATTGTAATAGAGCCTAAGGTTACGGATGAAGAAACTCAGCGCGTTGTAGAGAAGCTAAAAGATTTTAAAAACGATGTCGAAGAAAAGGGTTTGAGTTTTGCTTCAAAGGCTATTTTATACTCACAAGATCCAGGTTCTCGATCTACAGGTGGTAAATATACGCTGCACAGAAAACGCCCGCGTATGGTAAAAGAATTTAGAGATGCTGCTTTTAGTCTTGAAGAGGGAGAAATATCCAAACCTTTTAAGTCTGATTTTGGATGGCATATTGTAACAGTAGATAAAATTAGGGGACAACAAGTTGATGTTCGCCACATTTTATTGACACCAAAAGTTGATCCAACGCAATTAGATGAATCTAAAAAAACATTAGATACTATTCGTAAACGTGTTCTTGAAGAAGAAATCACTTTTACAGATGCAGCATTCAATTATTCAAATGAAAAAGAAACCAGGAACAGTGGAGGAGTGCTATTAAATCCTGTTACAGGAGATACCCGTTTTGAACTAACAAAGATGGATCCAACACTTTACAATCAGGTGAGTAAGCTTAAAGAAGGTGAGGTTTCACTTCCATTACTGGATGAAGATCGTTCTGGATTAAAGAAATACAAAATCATTAAGATTACGAATCGTTTTGATGAACATGTAGCAGATTATTCTCAAGATTATATCCGTATTAAAGAGCTTGCTTTGAAGGATAAGCAGTTAAAAGCTATTGAAAAATGGACCCAAGAGAAAATTGAAGATACTTACGTAAGTATAAGTAGGGATTACAGAGATTGTGAATTCACAAACAATTGGTCCAAGAAGTAAATCCAGATTATTTAAAATATTTTATTGGCACCCAAAGCATTCCAAAACATTCACCTCCACCTTTGTGAATACTCTTGTGATGAATCTTATGTGCTCTGCGGAGCCCTTTAGCATATTTTGAATTAGTAGTTCTTAAGATCTTAAAACGTTGGTGTATGAAGATGTCATGAACAATGAAATAACTCATTCCGTACGTAAAGATACCCAGAGCCATTGGCAAACCAGCCCAAAACCCATACTCTCCCCATAGTATAACAAGAGACATGCTCACAACGGCATAGAAGATAAAAAACAAATCGTTGCGTTCGAACCACGATCCGTGGTCTTTCTTGTGATGATCTTTGTGAAGATGCCATAAAAAACCATGCATGATGTATTTGTGAGAAAACCACGCCATGAATTCCATGAAAAAAAAAGTAGTTACGTAAATTAAAATCCAAAAAAAAGTAGCCATCTATAAGGTGTTAAAACGATAATTTAAATAGGATTGTGCCAGAACACTGATTTTTTGATAGTTCGGAACTCGAACACGAGTTTCCTTTATATGATTCGAGGGAATCTTCTTCAGTTTTCGTAATAGCTTGTAGTAATACTTATATGCC
>PXYQ01000028.1 GCA_003023645.1 Candidatus Arcticimaribacter sp.
CGTTTATTTCAATAGATGATTGTAGGAACATTTTGAAAAACAGCTATAGCTCATTGTTTTATGATGCAATTCAGTTGCAAAAACATATTAATATTGTGTCAGCAATTAATAAAAAGGAAAAGGAGCTTCATAAAATCATTTCAAAAATGGCAGATTTGAAAGTATCATATATTCAAAGTTTATTTTCTAAAATGCAAAAAGAAGCAATCTAAAGCAATAAAATCCATATCAAAAGAATAGCATAAAACTTGCCATATATTTCAGCGGAAGGTACAACTTCGTGTTAAGTCCGTACCAAGTCCGAAGAAAATTATGTTTCATTTAAATTATTTATGTTATGGGTAAAATTGCTCAAGGTATTTTAGGAGGTCTTTCAGGTAAGGTTGGTAACGTTATCGGTGGAAGCTGGAAAGGAATTGATTACATTAGAATTAAACCTTCAAGTGTAGCCAATCCAAGAACTGTTGGTCAAGTAAACCAAAGAACCAAGTTTACTGCCACTTTAGAATTTTTACAGGCTGTAAAGCCTTTTATTAAGTTAGGGTATAAAGGATTAGCTGTTAAGAAAACAGAATTTAATGCTGCAATGTCGTATGTATTGAATAATGCGATTACAGGTACTGAACCTAACTTTGTTGTTGACTATCCAAACGCTTTAGTAAGTCGAGGAGGTTTATCTGGTGTGCTAGATCCAACGACTGATTTAGCAACTGCTGGAGAAGTAACGTTTGGTTGGGATGATAACTCTGCTGAAGGTAACGCAAATGCTACTGACAAGGCAATGTTATTGGTTTACAATCCATCAAAAAAGGAATCTATTTCTTTACTTGATGGAGCAGACCGAACAGCAGGTTCTCAAATTGTTCCAATCCCAACAACTTATGCAGGTGATACAGTAGAGCTATTTATGGCGTTTATTACTGCTGATGGTAGTCAAGTATCAAACAGTATTTATTTAGGCTCTGGTACAGCTAATTAATGCTTGGTGTTTTTATTTGGAAACCGCTTTAATCGAGCGGTTTTTTTTATGCTATATTTGTTGCTCTATTTATTAATAGTTGTTACTAATCTTCTCTTATTATCCATTTTTTGTATGCTATTTGTTGCCCAATTACAATAGCACCAATGAATACAAGGGTAGTTAAATATTGTATCGGAAAGTAATATGTATTTTCAGGAATTAAAACACCGATAATTTCACTCAGAATGACTTTTAAATAAACCTTGATTTAGTTTTTATATAACATTAAAGTAGGGTTATTTTTTTATTTCAAGTTCGAAAAATATTCAAAATATCATGGATTGCATCATGCAAAAAACATGTAAAAAAAAATAGCGAATCAATTAGTTTAACAAAAATAAGAGTATATCTTTAGAATCATATAAATTCATTTAAAAGTGAACCTATAAAATGAGAAAGAAAGAATGTGAAAAGTGCAAGAAAGATTTTAGAATAATGTTTCGTGTACAATATACAACAGAAAAAAAATGGGTTTTCCTCTGTACTGACTGCGTGTCAGAAGTAAAAAGAGACAACGAAGACTATAGATATGGTGGTACTTGGAAATACTAATTTATGACAAGATGATTGATCTTGTTGTGCTTATACCAAATTCGTTTTTAAAGGCAATTGTCTTAAAGTAAATAACTCAGAGCTTCCTTATTGGTTTGAATTCAACTTATCGGAATTTCAAATTTCATACATGATGATTTGAATCATCGAATAAATGTTTATTTGTCCTTTTAAGACTGAAGCTCTAGTAAACCAAATTAAACCTGCTTTTTATAAATTATTGCTGTTTCAAATTCACATTTGAGGAGTTATGTGTTGTTAAATCTCATGTCATTTTAAATTCGGAATGAAATAGTTCATAAGATCTTAGAATAAAATGAGATGCTTAGTCCTGTGTTATTTCTTACTGACAGTTCAGGCATCTCTTTTTGCTCAGCGAAGTAAGCATTCACGAAACTACGAGATTTTAATAAAATAATTGAGGTATAGAAGTCCAATGGAAAGATCATTGCGATCTATAATTGCCTATAAATCTGACAATATTGTTACTTGTTCAATAGAAAAATAACAAAACTTAGTCTGGCTATTTAACCTTTTTTAAGTTTATATTTACTGTGTTATGGGACAGGTGTAGCGCCTTCCACAAAACGCCAATGTTATATGAGAGTAATCTTTACCTATATTTTCTTTTTAGCGAGTATATCTGGTTTTGCACAAGAAACCTTTATACCTAAAAAATCAGCTGAATCTGAAATTAATATTGATGGAGTACTTGCACCAAACGAATGGCAACATGCTGTTGAAATACCCCTTGATATTGAGTTTTCTCCAGCTAATAATGAAACAGCAAGAAAAGAAACCGTAGCCTACGTTACCTATTCAGATTTATATCTTTTTATCGGAGTATACGCCAAAGACGACCCTTCTAATATTAGAGCTTCTCTCCGTCCCAGAGATGATGATAACATATGGAATGATGATGTTTTTTTAGTGCGTCTAGACCCTTACGCTGATGCGCGTAATAACCTAGGGTTAGCCGTAAACGCTCTGGGTAGTCAATATGATGTAAAGCAAGTAAATGCACTTAAAGATGAGGATCGCTATGACAGTAGTTTCAATATGAATTTCGAATCAAAAGGGGCTATTGTGTCTGATGGATATCAGGTTGAAATGAAAATTCCCTTTTCAGAAATTCCTTTTCCAAACGGAAAAGATCAAACGTGGCACATCAACTTATACCAACGATATTTTGAAAATGGAAATGTAATAGAAGTGAGTAGCCAACCTCGAGATCGAGATAATTCCTGTATAGTTTGCCAAACAACAGATCGATTGGTTCTAAAGGATATAAAAATTGATAAACGCTTGGAATTTTTACCCTATTTTTCTAGTAACATTAGCGGAGAACGCTCGACTCCCGAGGAAAAACTTCAATTTGGAAAACCGAATATTAATGTTGGTCTGGGTGTAAACTTAGATTTGAATAAAAACACCAGTTTAGAGGTTACCATTAATCCTGATTTTTCGCAAGTAGAAGCTGACGTATCTCAGATTGATGTAAATTCCTCTTTTTCGCTATTATACCCAGAACGAAGGCCTTTTTTCAATCGAGGAGCTGATCTGGTTAATTTTACAGATGGAGCATTTAATTCTCGGTCAATTGCAGAGCCTACTATTGCTTCTAAGATCATTAGCCAAGGAAAAAAATCACGCTTCTTTGTTTTGAATGCTCTTGATAATGCAACACCCTATTTGGTGGGAGGAGAAGATCGATCCTATATGGGTAACGGTGGTAAAAGCCTTGTAAATGTTTTTCGCTATCAAAACCTCATAAGTAATAAAGCACGGTTTGGAGCCTTACTTACGAGTCGTTTTTATGACGGTGGTGGTTACGGACACTTGGCAGGAGTTGACGGTCTTTTCTTGCTAAATAAAAAATGGCGTTTAAGCTTTGAAATGTTTAAAAACATCAACAAAGAACCGGTTCAGAATTGGATCGAAACTGACGAGACTATCCAAGGAAAAACCATTGCTTTAGATGGTGATAAAATCAATGGTGATGCTCTATATGTTCAGTTATACAGGAATACGGAACACTGGCAGAGTTACTTTTTTTATCGTAATATTTCACCGCAATACAGAGCAGATGTTGGCTTTGCTGTGAAAAACAATCGCCGCTGGGGAACTGTATTTCATCAATACCAAAACATCATTAATAAACCCGGACTTCAATCCTTTGGATTTGGGACTAAAATAGATGTAGTGTATACCTTCGAAGATTTATATAAAAACTTCAGTGTAGATTTCTTTGCCTTTCTCAAAACCTTTGGTCAAACGGAACTCAAGTACACGGTAGACTATGATGCAGTAAAAACATTTTTAGGAATTCGATATACAAATTTGCCTACACACGAATTCAGTGTCTCAGGTTCACCTTCCGAGTCCTTAAATTTTAGAATAAATCTAGCAGCAGGAAAAGATTTATCTGTAAATGAATTGACTCCAGAAGTTGGCTTACTTCGTTCTGCATTTCTAACGTTTGGTATCCAAGTAAACGATAACATCAACATCAACCCATCGTGGCGATACTCTCAATTGAAACGCATAAACGGCAATTCGGATTATTTCAAAGGCTCGATTGCACGTCTAAGTGTTCGTTATCAATTCAATCAAGCATTTAATATTCGCATAATTACAGAGAAAAATAGTTTTAGGGACCAGTTTTTCATTCAGCCCTTGGTTCAATGGAATCCCAATCCATCGACCATTTTTTATTTTGGAGGAAATCAGACCACATTAGAAAACCTTGAAGATGCTCATTTTCAAATCCTACAATTCAACAGATCACAACTTTTTGTGAAATTCCAATATCTGATTGACTAAGCAAAAGACCGAATGATTCATAATTAATAGATTATTTCCAAACGTCTATTAAAAGATTAAGTAACAGTTTGATTATATTTGTTAAATTTTAAAAAAAAGTTATGGGAGTTGGAGGTATTGTAGTAGTTACATTTTTATTTTGTTTAGCCATTTTACTTATAGTAGAAATCAAAGAAAGACTATAAGAAAATGAATTCGTAGTTTTTCTTTATATCTGAATATGAACATGTTAAAATTTAATTATTTTTTAAACCTATTCAATTAATTCTTACATTTAATAAATAAAAACAAATCTTATGGAAACGTACAAATGTGAAAAATGTGGAATGGCTGTAAATGCTAGTTGCGCAACTTGCAATGAACCACTAGTAAATGGAATGCTTCAATTAGAAGATGGTAATTCGGTGCAAATATCTCAATGTCCAAAATGTGAAGGCAAAATTAAATCTCCACAATGCTGTGGAATAGACATGAGTTGTTCTGTTTAGCATCAGTACTATATAATTTAAAGACTCTTTTTTTAGAGTCTTTTTTTTTGAAAAAAATCTAGTGAACACTTTACTTTTATATACAAATATATTTTCATATTCCTGAAAAGTTTGTGACTGAGGTAGAAAGTAGTATCTTAAATAAAAATTAATCTAATGGAATGGTATCTTAAAAACAGGTGGTGGGTTTGGTCTATTAGCGGAATATACCTGATTTATCGCTTTTTCATAACGCTATATTATTAAATCATCAATCAAATAAACGTCACCTCTTTCAATGAAGCCTAATACAAAGAACAAAAACAAACTTGCCTTCCAGCTCCCTGGAAGAAAAGAAGTATCTCGATTCGAAAAAATACACAACATAACATTTAAAAACGCAACTGAAGCTGATGCGCTTGTAGCTCAAGAAATTGCAGATGCAATTCGAAACTGCAAAGCCGAATACTATGTGTTAGGACTTGCAACTGGCTCCTCTCCTATTGGAGTCTATAAAGAACTTGTTCGCCTGCATAAAGAAGAAGAATTGAGTTTCAAAAATGTTATTTCATTTAACTTAGACGAATATTTTGGCTTGAAAGCCGAGGATAAGCAAAGCTATCATAGCTTTATGTATACCCATCTATTCGATCATATTGACATCCCAAAAGAGCAGGTTTACATCCCTAAAGGAGATATTAAAGAAGAGGATGTTGTGGCATTTTGTAGTGCTTATGAAGCTACGATTGAATCTTTTGGCGGTATTGATTTCCAGCTATTGGGAATTGGTAGAACAGCACACATTGGTTTCAATGAACCTGGATCGCACATAAATTCAATTACGCGAATCATTGCGCTTGATCCAATAACGCGGGAGGATGCAGCAGCAGACTTTAACGGATTAAATTTTGTGCCAACCAAAGCCATAACCATGGGGATTGGTTCCATACTCAAAGCAAAACGAGTTGTGCTTTTAGGTTGGGGACACAAGAAAGCCGATGTTGTAGCGCTTACTATTGAAAAAGAAATTACAAGTTTATATCCTGCGACGTTTTTACAGAAACACCCCAATTGTACTTTTATATTGGATGAAGAAGCTAGTGCAGAACTTACAAAACACAAAACTCCTTGGCTTGTTAGAGAGTGTGAATGGACTGAAAATTTAGTTAAAAAGGCAATCGTTTGGTTGAGTAATCAAACCCAAAAACCGCTTTTAAAACTAACCAATCGAGATTATAACGAACATGGTCTCTCAAGTTTAGTTGCTTCTCAAGGGCAACCTTATGAATTGAACATTAAAATGTTCAATCAATTACAGCACACCATTACAGGATGGCCAGGTGGAAAACCAAATCACGATGATAGTAATCGACCAGAACGTGCAAATCCGGCAAAAAAGAGAGTATTAATCTTTAGTCCACATCCCGATGATGATGTAATTTCTATGGGAGGCACATTCGCACGGCTAATTGACCAAGGACATGAAGTTCATGTTGCCTATCAAACCTCAGGAAACATTGCTGTCACGGATGAAGAAGCTTTAAAATTCATTGAAGTAGCGGAGAATTCTTTCCTGAAAAATCAAGACAATACAGACCAGTTAGAAGCATTAAAAAAGAATTTTAATTCTGATAGTATTGAAATATCTAAAGACGTTTTAAGTGTAAAAGCTGCTGTTAGGAGGAGTGAATGTCTTGCTGCAGCTCGCTTCCTTAAACTTCCAACTGAACAACTACATTTCCTCAATCTTCCGTTCTATGAAACGGGTAAGATTATAAAAAACGAACCCAGTGCAGTTGATTTCAAAATTACACAAGATTTAATCGATGAAATTCAACCCCATCAAATATTTGCAGCGGGTGATTTGGCAGATCCACACGGAACGCATAGAGCGTGCCTCAATATTATTTTTAAAGTAATTGAAGATATTAAAACGAAAGCGTACATGGACGATTGTCGTGTTTGGTTATATCGTGGGGCTTGGCAAGAATGGGACATCGAAGATATTGAAATGGCAGTTCCATTGAGCCCAGATCAGGTGATTCAAAAACGGAATGCAATCCTCTTTCATCAGTCTCAAAAAGACAAAGTTATGTTTCAAGGGAAAGACAATCGAGAGTTTTGGGTACGTGCCGAACAGCGTAATCAAACAACTGCTTCAATATACAACCAATTAGGTATGGCTGAATATGAGGCAATTGAAGCTTTTAAACAATATTTCTTCTAGTATTTCTACTTACTTTTTCCAAGGAATATTTGGAGAACGGTAGTACTTTATGGACATGGAGTCTAATAAAACTCCATGTTCAATAAGTCTTTTTTGGTAAGTCTCCCATTCTCGTTGTTCGGTCTTTGACCATCCAATCTCAGCGTACCCTAAAAGGCGTGGGAAAGCTAAATAAGATAACTCTTCAAAGTTCGAAATGGTTTCACTCCAAAGCGGTGCTTCAACTCCAATAATGTTCTCATCCGTAACACCTTCTACAAGTTCATCTGGATTCCAGTCGTACCCTCTTTTTATACTGATATAAGAAGCCCAGTGTAAACCGTAAGTTGATAAGCTATCGTATTGCATATCCAAATAAGCATACTTTGCAGGCGATATTAATATCTTTGCGCCCTTCTTCACTGCACCTATTGCGTTATCAGCATCCGCCCAATATTGAGCAATGGTATTGGGTTTAATATTCGATGATTGTATTTCATCCCACCCCATCACTTTCTTACCGTATTTCTCAACGATATCTTGTGTTTTATCAATAAAAACGATGTAGTCTTCTTCATTTGTCGAAAGCGATTCATCTCCTCCAATATGAAAGTAATCTCCTGGAGTAATTGCAGAAATCTCTCGGATAACATCATCTAAAAACTGAAAGGTAATTTCATTATCGACACATAAAGTACTGAAGCCAACTTCAATTCCAGTGTAGAGATCGGCTGTTTTTCCATCACAATTCAATTCAGGATAAGACGCCAAAGCAGCGTTTGTGTGACCCGGAATATCAATTTCTGGCACTACTGTAATGAAACGGTCTTGGGCATAAGAAATCAGATCTTTATACTCTTCTTGGGTATAAAATCCACCTGTCATCCCTCCAACTTCTGATCTTCCTCCGAATTCCGTAAGATTGGGCCAAGATTTTATTTCAATTCTCCATCCCTGATCATCCGACAAATGCAAATGCAAATGATTGATTTTATAAAGAGCCAATAAATCGATGTATTGCTTTACTTCTTCTACTGTAAAAAAGTGACGCGAGACATCCAACATAGCTCCACGGTACAAATACTTTGGAGCATCCTGAATAACTCCTGTTGGTAAAAAATTATGGTTAGAAGATAATTTTTGAAAGCGAAGTAGTTGATCTAGACTAGTTAGTGCACGGTAAAAACCACTTGCAGCTGAAGCACGAATTACAATGGTTTTTTTATCAATATTAACTTCATATGCTTCTTCTTGATCAAAATCACTTTTTATTAGTTCAATCTTAGAATGTAGGAAAGGAATCCCTTCGTTCAACGAAAGTGAATTGTTCGTTTGTGCTTCCCAGATTGACTTCAATTGAATTGCAGTCTGTTTCAAATCTTCATCTTGCTCATCGAAATACAAAACTGTTTTATCTTTTATAAAAAAAGCACTCCCAGTCTCTTCCATAACATTGGCGATGGGAATTAATGGAAACTGCTCTAAGTGGGTCTCGATTTGTTGCTCACAGTGCGTAAAAAACAAAATACAGACGAGGCATAGTAGATTTGAAATTTGTTTCATAGTTTGGGCGTTGTGTTTAATAAGATGCGGCAATTGCTTTATCCAATAGGTTTTTAGTTTTTATAATTCCTTCTTCTTCGGAGTCTATAGTACCTTCGAATTCAATACCAACAAATCCAGAATATTGATTTTCTTTGGCAATTTGAATCATTTTAAAAAAATCGGATTGGGTTTCTTTGCCTTGCTCATCAAATGCATGAGACTTAGCACTCAATGCTTTTGCAAAAGGCATAAGTTCTGACATTCCTTGATATCGATCGTAAGCAGAGATACATTCTTGCTCTTTACGTTCGATGCAAAAATTTCCAAAATCTGGCAATGTTCCAATGTTTTCACGAGATACATTTTGCATTACATTAGAAAGCCAGCTTCCGTCTGAAGAAAAACCACCATGGTTTTCAACTAAAATACTAACGTCAAAGGGTTTTGCGAATTCTGCCAAACGATTTAAAGAATCGACACCTGCCTTTTGAGCATCTAATCTATCTACTCCTCCACTTAAATTCACTCGGATGGCATGACAACCCAAAACTTGAGCAGCTTCAACCCATTTATAATGGTTTTCGATATTGACAAGTCTTTTCTTAGCATTCTTTTCAGCCAGACCCCCTTCTCCATCAATCATTATGAGTATGTTTTTTTGCTGATGGTCTTCTGCACGACTATTCATTTCTTTTAAATAAGAAACATCAGTTGCTTTGTCTTTGAAAAAAGCATTTACATACTCCAAGCCAACACATCCAAAACCTTGTGACATTCTTGCAAAATCTAAATGATCCATATCACCAGCAAAAAGCTTGCGATGTAAAGACCATTGAGCAAGGGATATTTCTAATGATTGAGTAGCGAATGGTGAGGATGTAATCGATCCAAACGCTGGGTTTGCAAAAGCAAGGCCAGCACCTACTGTTAGTGATCTTGTTATAAATTTCCTTCTATCCATGATGTTTTATTTATTGATTTTAAAAGATACTAATTTTTCATTATTCTGAGAAATTAATATCAATTCTTCCTTCGAAACATTGACCTTTATCATGTGCTTTGCAGAGTAAGGCACTTTAAATCCAGTGTTTCTGGAGTCATCAGCAGTTGTGTTGAATTTAGAATCAATTGATAGCACCAATCCTTCGAAACCGTTTTTTGGACCTGTAAAGACTTCGTATGCATTGTCGTTTCCAACCAATACTATTTTTTTAGCCTGTTCATTGCCTACTTCAACTATCATAGTGTCAAAGACAGGTGAAAACTGTGCGTCAACTGCTAATTCATGTTGAACAAATGAGCTCCCTTTATTTTCGAAAATAGAAGAACTATACGTGTGAATTGCTAGTGTCTCCGCCTTTTGCTGTTCTTCTTCAGTGAGAATATCGTTAATGCTAGCATTGGCGTATAATGTATAGTTTTTAAATGCTTTCTTTTTATACTGCATTTGATTTAGAAAATTATTGCGCAAATGAATTGGAGCATACACACCATCTTTCTGAGCAAAAACAAGGGGTTCATTTTTTCCATTCCCAGTAAAATCAGCGTACTTCATAAGAAGCGGCAGTTCTTTAGTTACTTTGTATGGGTTGTTCCAACCTTGGTTTCCTACAATCAAGTCAAGATCCCCATCGGCATCTAGGTCCGAAAGTGTAATGGAATTCCAGGCTCCGTTTATTTTTGCAGGAAAATATGAATTATCGCGTACAAAGTTGTTTTCGTTGCGCAGCAATACTTCAATTCCCATCCATTCGCCTGTTATGATAATATCCGACATTCCATCGTCGTTAACATCCATCAATTCAGCATCGGTAAGCATGCCTAAGTATCCATCATCTGGCAAATAGTCTTTAGTTTTGTCTTGATATACCCCAGCTTCATTGATTAACAAAACTGTTTGCGGAGTTTCTGGATAATTAAAAGGACGCACTCGTGCAGTAACTAATAGGTCTAAATCATTATCCCCATCTACATCAAAAGGAATTACTCTAGAAGTTACTTCGTTGTAATTTGGTAAAACACCTTCTGCTAGGGAAAAGTTTCCTGCTCCATCATTCAAAGCGATTTCGTCTTGAAGTAATTCAGGCTTATTTAACCCATTATGCCCGTATCCGATATAGAGGTCTAAATCTCCATCCAAATCAACGTCATAAAGAGCCAAAGCAACAACTTCTTTCATTGTGTTTATACAAGTAAGTTCAGTTTTCAGAAATCCTGAGCCTTCTTGAGTCATTAATACACTCTGTTGGCCTTTTGCCCCGCCAATAATAACATCTTCATAACCGTTTCCAGTAATATCACCTGCAACTAAAGCTGGACCTTCATTACTGTAAATCCGTTGTTGCAATTCATGCGAAAAGAAATCGTAACTCTTATTCTCTTGGTGTGTATAATCGAGACCCATTATGTCCGAAACTTCAGTGAATAGTTTGGGTGTTTTTTTAGTGTCCGATTGATTTACTTTGGTACTAGCGTCATAGGCTACAGTTAGTAGTTGATTGATAGCAGGATTTAAAATAGTACTCGATTCTTTGCTATTCCAAGAAATTTGAAGTGAATCGATTGCTGTACGCATACCTAATCCGAAGTGAAGCGTAGTTCCTGTACTGGACAAATAGCCTCGGTACGGATTTACTTTGGCAGTCTGGAATTCAGATCCATAAAAGATTTTAACTTTTGCATGTAATGCTTGGGTATTGATTTTGGAACCTTCTAGCTTTACATTTAAATAATTGTTTTCAGAGAGTTTGTTCTCGAAAATAAAAGCGGTGTCATTTAGATTATTCACAACAATATCCAAATCTCCATCCTGATCCAAATCGGCTAAGGCTTGACCATAAGAATAGGAATCATAATCCATTTCCCAAGATTGGGTTTGATCAATAAATTGATTGCTTTGTGAATTTAAAAACATCACATTGGGGAGTTTTACTCTTGGAATCATATCCAAAAAATCTTGATTTGTAGCCATAATACTCTCGTAACTACCCCGGTAGTTTATAAAGTCTAAATCCGTTAAATCTCTAGGAAATCCATTGGTTATGTAAAGATCTTTATAGCCATCGTCATCGAAATCGGCTAATATTGGCGACCAACTCCAGTCCGTATTATAAACATTTGCCAGTTGGCTTATTTCATTAAAACTCCCATCCGTATTCACATACAAGCAGTTACGCATATACTGTGGTTTTTCTTTGTAAAGATCCAACAGGTCATAAAACTGAAAATTTGTTTTTGGAAACATTTGCTTGATTCGACTTGCAGTTTGCGGAAGCATATCCAAGGTAATGACGTCATCTTGCCCGTCGTTATTGAAATCAGCAACATCGACTCCCATTGAACTGAAACTCTGATGTTTGAAATAAGATGCAATATCTTCTTTAAAAGTTCCATCTCTTTGGTTGATGAACGCAGTACTACTCGTAACAAAATCATTGGAAACGAAAATATCATCCCAACCATCTTGGTTGATGTCAAAGACATTGGCCGACAGCGAAAAAGCATCGTTCATCAGCCCACTCTCCTGGGTTACATCCTTAAAGTGTTGACCATCAATATTCTTAAACAAACGATTAAGATTAGGTGCATTCTTGTCTTCTTGAAAACTTCTCTTAGTCAACGCATCACCACGGTTTGTGAAATGATTGTTGATTAAAAACATATCCATTAGACCGTCTTTATCATAATCAAAAAAGTAACTGTTGATGGAAAAACCATCATAAGCTAGGCCGTAAGACTCCGCCATATCGATAAACTCCGGAATACCTTCTTCGTTTAAACCCTGATTTACAAGTAGTTTATTTTTGCGTTTTTCAGGAGCACCTTTCCCTGAAACTGCAATGTGCATATCCAACCAACCATCGTTATTGATGTCAATAACCGAAACACCCATAGACCACGATCCAGAACAGGATGCATTTGCTTTTTTGGTGATATCTTCGAATACTAGGTTTCCTTTATTCAGGTAAAGTGCATTATCAACTACATTTCCTGTAAAGTAAATATCTTCTAAACCATCCTTATTGAAATCTGCCAGTGCTACTCCTCCTCCATTGTACATATACTCATAAAGCAAAATATTCAAAGAATCAGATTCAGTAACTATATTATTGAATTCTACTCTAGAATGGGAGGCAGTTACAAGCTGCATTTTTTCACTCTTCCCACACGATACACAAAGGGTTAAGAGTACTAATATGTAAAGATTTTTTTGCATAAACAAAGGTATAAAAAAAACCAAAGCCCTATTAAAATAATAGGGCTTTGGCTAGATACTAAAAATAAGTAATATTTAGAATTCTATGATTAGAATCCAGGATTCTGTGTAATAACTCCTCCACTACCATCTATAGCACTCAATGGAATTGGAAATAAAGTATGTTTAGATTGGAACGATTGTCCTTTAGCAAAAGGAGCGATAGTTTCACTTTCTGCAGAAATGTAATCAGCCATAACAGCCTCAGCTACACCCCATCTTCTTAAATCAAAAGAACGGTGTCCTTCCATTGCTAATTCTAAACGTCTTTCGAAACGTACAGCTTTACGAGCAGTTGCTTGATCAGTCCAAGCCGCAGTGTACAATGCAATATCATAATTTGCAGCATCATTTCCAGCAGCATCTTTAACTGTAGCCATATTTTGTGCACGTTCACGAATTTGGTTTACAAGAGCTTGTCCAGCGGTAAGATTACCACTTTCAACATTAGCTTCTGCAGCCATTAACAATACATCTGCATAACGCATAATGTGGTAGTTAAGACCTGAGAGATTTTGACCCCAACCTCCAACACCAGCGTTGGCAGCATCACCATTGGTGAAAACGTTTTTCTTAGCTAAGTAAGGTCCAGATATATCATCGATTGAAGCACGAACCCATCCTTTTCCGCCCATGGCACCATATCCGTTGTAATCAATTCCACGTCTTCCAACAGTGAAATCAAGACGAGGATCTAATGTTCCAGCGTAAGGAGTGAAAGCTTCATCTTCATTGATACCAAAATCATTTTTAACGTGTGTATCTTGGAACGTATCTAATTCTGGTAATCCACCATCAGTTTTGTAAGCATCTACTAAGTCTTGTGTTGGTTGGTAGAAACCACAACACCATCCTCCAACTCCAATAGTATAGTTTAAAGCTCCTGTAGCGTTTCCTTGCTTAGACTGTGCGTCATCTGCAGAGTACTGAATGGCAAAAATTGCTTCTACTCCATTTTCAGTTGCAGACATAAAATTGTCTAACTGGTTAGGATGAAGACCATAAGGCCCAGACATAGCAATATTCAGTTCAGTAAGTGCTGAAGCCCAATCCTGTTGATACAAATGAGCTTTTCCTAAAAAGGCAGCAGCTGCAAAAGAAAGAGGACGACCCTTTTGAGTGTAATCACCTGTATAAGCTGCAGGCAGGTTAGCTTTAGCATAAGTAAAATCAGCTTCAATTGCAGCCCATAAGTCAGATGTTGAAGCATTTGGCTGATTGAATTCTTGCGCAGTATAATTATCTAAAGTAATTAATGGAACTGATCCAAAAGTTTTAACTAATTCAAAGTTAAAATGACCTCTTAAAAAACGAGCTTGAGCGTGTTGCTGATTGAATTCAGTAGGATCTGCACTTTCTGTAATCAACTTAATTACAGCGTTTGCACGATTAACACCTGCATATAAAACAGACCATCGAGCTAGGAAATATCCATTACCAGTAGCCCAGTTATACATTTCTAATTCAAATAAATCAGCTTGATCAGAATCTGTGCTTCCTTTGTGAGCATCATCAGATACTACATCCGCTACCCAGTTATCTGCACTACGGCCCCACTCATTTCCTTGTGAATTTTGTCTAATTCCATCAAGTACTGAATAAGCTCCAGTAAGAAGTAAATTTACTCCTTTTGTATTAGCGAGTTGTGCGTTACTAAGTGTACCGATTGAATCGATATCAGTGAATTCTTCTGAACATCCAATGGTCAGAAAAATTAAACTTAAAAAAGTTAGTGTTATTTTTTTCATTGTATTAAAAGTTTATGTTAAGTCCTACAGTTGTAATTTGTGGTAAAGGATATGTCCCTTCGTCTACTCCAATAGTTAGTGCATTATTTCCGGCTACTTCAGGATCCAATCCGTCATAATCAGTAAATGTTAATAAGTTTGCCCCAGATAAGTAAAGACGAATACTATCAACACCTCCATTTTTAATCTTCACATCACTAAAGGTATAGCCTATTTGAAGCGTCTTTAAACGTAAGTACGAACCATCCTCCACAAAGAAAGAGTTTGGCTGTGTTTCACTGTTAGTAATAGATTCACTTAGAGCTGGTTGGGTATTGCTACCATTAGCAGGTGTCCATGCATCTAAAACACGAGTACTTCTATTTCCATTAAAGAACGTAGGGAAATCAGTAAATATTTTAGAGTAGTTGTAAATATCGTTTCCTTGAGATCCGTTCCAGAACATCATTAAATCAAAGTTTTTATACTCCATATTAATGTTTATCCCGTAAGTAAAGTCAGGATGTGGAGATCCAATAACAGTTCTATCACCATCATTAATTCCAGGAACTCCATCAATTTCTGCATATTTAAGTCGTCCAGCAAGTTCTCCAGTTTGATGAATACCAGTAACTTGTCTCCCGTAAAAAGTAGAAATAGGTTGCCCAACTTCAGAACGAGTTACAGCTCCACCACGGTAGTAAGAATCTCCACCAATCGCAGTATCACCAACTAAGCTTACAACAGTATTTTTATAGCTCGATAAATTAAAAGCAACTTCGTAATTAAAACCGCTATTAGTTTCGTCTGCATAAACAATATCAAAATCAACACCTTTGTTGTTGACTTCTCCAAAGTTAACAAAAGGTGCACCAGCATCAATAGCGGTTGAGCTAATCTTAGCATTATCACGAACTATTAAATCTTTAGTAGATATATCAAAATATTCAATTGATCCTCTAATTCTACCTGATAAAAGTCCAAAATCTAAACCAATGTTTTTACTTATACTAGTTTCCCATGTAAGGTTTTTATTACCAACACTCAGTAAGATTGCCCCTGGTGTAACACTACCTCTTGCTCCAGTAAAAGAATAAAAGGATTGGTCTTCATTCAATCCTGAAATATCTACATCTGGATTAGAAGCTGGCAACTCTTGGTTTCCAAGTTCTCCGTAAGAAGCTCTTAGCTTTAAATTATCAATAACACTACTGTTAAAGAAACTTTCCTTATCAATTACCCAACCAATACTAGCCGAAGAAAATAATTTTCCTTGATTATCTGGTGAGAAACGAGAAGTTTCATCTTTACGTAGTGTAGCAGTTAATAAATATTTGTCTTTGAAGCTGTAATTTGCAGAGGCAAAAGCAGAAACTAAAGAATTCGAATTAGATCCAGTTGCGCCAGGAACGACAATTGGAGTTCCAGTACCTGTTGCAAGTGTGTAATATGATGGCGTTTCAAATAAGAAAGTTGCTCGTGTGATTTGATTTCCTTTATAAAACTGTTTGTTTGCTTCATAACCTACAAACGCATCTAATGAATGGTCGCTTCCAAAAGTTGTATTATAGTTAAGCGTATTAGTCCATACCCATTCGTATTGATTGAAACCAATTTCAGTCAGGGTTTGAGAACCTCCTGTTTCTGCTTCTGGTGTAGAAGGAGAGTAAGAACGGCGATTGAAGTAACGATTCTGACCTCCAAAAGAAGATTTAAATGTTAAATCCTTTGTGATTTGTGCTTGCACAAAAATATCAGCGATCACTCGTAGAGATTTGTTATAATCATCCTTACCTCTAATTAACGTAGAATAAGGTGTATTGGCATTTCCTAAACCTAGAGCAGTAGAATAAATTCCACCAAAATCTCCATTATCATCACGCAAAGGAATTAAAGGTGAAGATCGTAAAGCAGTTTCAATTTGATTTCCACCACGCTCCTCATCTAAAGTAATGTTAGCATGTTGACCAACAGTCCATATGCTTCCTACTTTATATTCGCTATTTGCACGAAGACCAACTCTTTCGTAACCTGTTTCAATTTGTACTCCATCTCTCTTTAAATAATTTAAAGAAAATAAAGAACTTGAATCTTCAGAACCATTAGCAACAGATAAAGAAAGCTGTTGTGTAGGTGCAGTTTGAAAGATTGCTCCTAACCAGTCCGTTCCATTAGGGCTAACTGTAGTAGGAACTGGTGCTCCTATCAATGATCCAGGTACTACCGCAGTTCCACTACCATATTGAGGGTGAGATGGAATTCCAGTTGGATTATCGTTTAACTTACTCTGAAATAACACATTACCTAATTGCTGTGCATTTAATAAGCTTGGTAAATTAGATGCAACAGACATACCAGTAGAAATTTCTAAAGAAACTTTTGTGCCTTGTGCACCTCTTCCTGTTTTGGTGGTAATAACTACTACACCATTCGAAGCTCGAGCCCCGTAAACAGCAGCAGCACCATCTTTAAGTACATTGATCTGGTCAATGTCAGAAGGGTTAATACTATTCAATACAAATGCATCGTTGGTTTGAACACCATCGATAATGTATAAAGGGTCATTGTTGTTCGGAGTACCGTAACCACGGATACGAACACTAGGAGCAGATCCAGGTTGTCCATTGCTTACAACAGTTACCCCAGAAACTCTTCCTTGTAAAATTTCCGCTGCATTCACAACAGGAACTTTTACGGCATCCTTAACATTCACAGTAGCTACTGAACCAGTTAATTTACCACGAGCTTGTTTTCCGTAACCAGTAACGATAATTTCGTCCAATTGACTTACAGAATCTTGTAATGCAATTGTTAAGTTACTCTGACCAGACAAGGTCACCATTTGGGTTTCAAATCCAATACTTGAAAACTCTAATACAGCACCTGTTTCAGCACTAATTGAAAAGTTTCCGTCAAAATCTGTAGTTGTACCTTCAGAAGTTCCAGAAATGATTACTGTTGCACCAGGAATAGGAGTCCCGTCTGCATCAATAATAGTTCCAGTTGTTGCTTGTTGAGCATGCAACAACAAGCCGCAAAAAAGCAACGCTGTTGTTACAATAAATGAAAGTTTTTTCATGAAATATAGTTTATTGATTATTGATTCATGTACCGCGATGTTCGTTCAGTACACATTTAATTAGTAACAATAATATTGCTTTATTTTCTTAAATACTAATATATATAGTAAATAAATAAATTAATAACATTTTTATTACCTCTAAATGATTTTATAACAATCGTACGGTTTGTGTGTTAAAAATAACATATTAAAAAAAACATCTGATTCTCAATTAATTATGTTTTTTGAACCCAAAAAGGGAGATATAAACCCATGTAATTAGGATTAATCATGTGAAAAATAAAAAAAATATAAATGAAATATTCTTTATTCCTAGGGGAGTAATAGAGCAGGCATCGATTATGAAAAACTAGTGCATAAAAAAACCAAAGCCCTATTAAAATAATAGAGCCTTGGCAGAAAACTAACAATCAATTAAGTTTTACTTTTTTATTAGAAACCAGTGTTCTGTTGGATCACTCCTCCACTCCCGTCAATTGCACTCAAAGGAATTGGGAATAAGTTATGCTTCGATTCAAAAACTTGCCCTTTTGCAAATGGAGTTATAACTTCTGCCTCTTTTGAGATATATCTGTTTATAACTGTTTCCGCTACACCCCATCTTCTCAAGTCAAAAGTTCGGTGGCCTTCCATTGCTAATTCTAAACGTCTTTCAAAACGCACTGCTTTTCGAGCAGTTGCCTGGTCAGTCCATGGAGAATCATAGGTGTTCATTTCGTAGTTTGCTGCATCAGAGCCATCAGCTGCTTTTACAGTTGTCATGTTCATAGCACGGGTACGAATTTGATTCACATAATTTCTTCCTTTTTCAAGATCAGATGTTTCAACAGCAGCTTCAGCAGCCATTAACAATACATCAGCATAACGCATGATGTGGTAGTTAATTCCAGAAAGTTGTTGTCCCCAACCTCCGGTACCAATATTGGCGTCATCACCTTTGGTATATACATTCTTTTTAGGTAAGTAGGGACCGGAAATATCAGCAAAAGAAGCCCGGATCCAGTCTTTACCAATATGAGGACCATATCCGTTATAATCAATTCCGCGTCTTCCAACTGTAAAATCCAATCGGGGGTCTAAATTCCCAGAATATGTAGTAAAATCTGCTGCAGATTCAATACCATAATCACTTGTAACATGCGAATCCTGAAAAGTATCCAACTGTGGCAATCCATTTTCAGTTTTATATGCGTCAACTAAATCTTGTGTTGGTTGATAAAACCCACAACAAGATCCAAAAGGTCCACCTCCTGGATAATTCAATGCACCTGTGGTGTTTCCTTGTAAAGACTGTGCGTCATCAGCAGAATATTGAATAGCAAAAATTGCTTCAGGACCATTTTCAGTCGCAGATTTAAAATTATCTAAAAGATTTGGATGTAATGCAAACGTTCCACTGTTAATAACAGCTTCTAAGTTTGTTAATGCATCACCCCATTTACCTTGAAACAACTGTGCTTTTCCTAAAAAAGCTTGAGCTGCCCATGAAAGTGGTCGTCCAGCTTGAGAATAATCTCCGCTTCTAGAGCTGGGTAGGTTAGCTTGTGCAAAAGCAAAATCAGCTTCAATAGCAGCCCAAAGAGTTGCCTCGGTAGCATTTGGTTGATTGAATTCAGATGCTCCATAGTTT
>PXYQ01000145.1 GCA_003023645.1 Candidatus Arcticimaribacter sp.
ACTCTTCTAGTTGGTGCACATCATAAAGCATATACTTTAGCGTGTCGATATCAATATATTTATCAGCCATATTTTTTTTAAAGGCATAATTTAATTAAAATTTAATTAACTCACCATAAACTAAATGTTTATTTAAATTACATTTTTTCCTTTAAAGTTGTACTGGGTTTAATGAGCTGAATAAAATTCAATTACTTATGATGACTATTGTGAGTTATTTGAACGCTCTGCGTTCGTGCAAAAACAGTTATTTTATTTAAACTGATTTTGCGATTCTTAAAAAGGAGTTAACTTTAGAAAATCAATTTCAGCAGATTCTTATGACCGAAACGAAGCCGACTAACAAAATAGATTATAAACACTTTCATACCATCACCACCCGATGGAGGGATAATGATGTTTATGGGCATATCAATAATATTACCTATTATTCTTATTTCGATACGGCTGTAAACCACTATTTAATTAATAAAGCTGGACTTGATATCCACAACGCACCCATTGTTGGTTTTGTTGTTTACTCTCAATGCAATTACCTTGCTCCAATTGCTTTTCCCGATGCAATAGAAATTGGACTCCGAGTTAACAAAATTGGAAATAGTTCGGTGACTTATGGTTTGGCTGTGTTTAAGAAAGGAGAAACCCAAGCATCTGCCTACGGAAGCTTTGTTCACGTTTTTGTCAATCGAAAAGAGCAAAGATCAGTTTCTATTCCTGAGCCCATACGAAAGGCATTAGAAGCCTTGTTGATTTTGGAAAACCCAAAGTTTGTATAATGAAAATTCATTATTGCACTGACTACGAGGAAATGAGTCAAGCAGCTTTTGAGTCTTTTTATGCAGGTTTAAAAACCAGCCCAAGAACCTCAATTTGTGCAGCCACGGGTCATTCTCCAACTGTATTTTATGAAAAGATGGTTGCAAACTACCAAGAGCAATCCGAACTTTATAATGCACTACAAGTTGTGCAATTAGACGAATGGTTTGGAGTATCTGCAGATGATCCAAATTCATGTGAACACTATATTCAAAATAAAATTGTACTTCCGTTAAACATTACTGAAGACCGATATCTGTCTTTTAAAAGTGATGCAACTGAACCTGAAGCGGAATGTATGCGCGTTCAAAAGGAACTGAATAAACGCGAACCACTTGATGTTTGTATTTTAGGATTGGGTAAAAACGGTCATCTGGGCTTTAATGAACCTGCTGCTATCTTATCAGATGTGTGTCATAGGAGTACGTTATCCGAAGCTTCTATGCAGCACAGCATGACCAAAACAATGACACACAAACCTCAATACGGTCTAACATTGGGAATGAAGGATATTCTTCGGTCTAAAAAAATCATTTTACTAGTCACGGGTACAGGTAAAGAGCTCACCATAAAACAGCTGCTGACTCAAAAGGTCACTTCTCAATTACCCGTATCCTTCTTATGGAACCATCCAAACGTGGAATGCTACATCGATTCTGAGAGCCTCTAGTTTAAAAGATGGCAGCTTTTATTCTACACAAAGGGCAGCAGCTCCTAGGATTGCAATCCCATTTACGCGTGAAACTTCAATTACTAAATGCTCCGTTTGTTTTGGGAAAGCAAAAGTTTTTAGCGTTTCATGCATCGAGTTTTTAAAGAGAGGAAAAGCTTTACTGATCGAACCGCCGAGCACAATTGCTTCGGGGGCTATCATATAATTGATGTTGTTGATTGCGTTTCCTAAATGCAGTCCAAATTCACGATATGCCTGTAGTGCAGTAGCATCTCCTTGAGTAGCTAAAAGGCTCAATTCCTTTGCATTTGCATTGAAGTTTCTTTCAAAAAACAGACTACTTACATAGTACTCAATGATGCTGTCTTTGTAGGTAACCATTCCGATTTCACCCGCTCCGAAGAACAAGCCATTATGCAGTTTTCTTTCAATGATAATACCCATCCCCAAGCCTGTTCCAATGGAGAGACCCACAAAATTATTGTAGGCTTTTCCAGCACCGTAAATGTATTCTCCTTTTGCAAAGCAATTGGCATCATTATTCAAATAAACAGGAATAGAGTAGCGGTCTTCTAAGATGTCTCTAAGCGGAATTGTTTCCCATGCTGGAAGGTTGATGATGTCATAAATAACTCCAGTATCGGGATCTACAATTCCGGGAACTCCAACTCCTATTGCCGTTGTGTTTTTTGTGATTAGAGCATCTATTGTTGTAAACAGTATGGTGAAAAGCTCTGACTCTGTGCAGTTTTGATGTACAGGATTTGTTGCTTCTAAATCAATTTTTCCACCAGAAACACGTCCAGCTTTAAAATTTGTTCCCCCCAAATCGACACCTATATATTCGTTCATTTGCCTTCATTTTTAGAACCCATAAATTTATTGGTAACCAAGGGTTTGGCCCAAAAACCGATAGACAAGATAAAGGCTAACGGAATGAGTAGGAAAAATAAGGCAGTTTTTAGAGAAGTAATTTCTCCGATTATTCCAACAATAAAAGGGAAAATGGCTCCCCCCGCAATTCCGGTACACAAAATCCCAGATAAAGAACCGTGATGTGTTTTTATAGAATTGAGACCTAAGGAAAAAATAATAGACCACATTACGGAAATACTAAAACCAAGTATGGGGAACGCGATTAAGGCTATGGAAGCAGTACCCAAAAGTGCAAAAAATAAACAGACCATTGTGGTTAGTGTAGCACCAATGAGCAATTTTCGACTATCCATAACCTTCAATAAGGCAAGGCCTAAAAGGCAACCAAAGGTGAGCATTGCCCAGAAATAAGCAACGGTATTGGCACCAACTGTTTGAGCGTCTAACATGTGGTATTCTTGTAAGAATTGAGAAATCCAATTTCCGATTCCTTGTTCAACACCAACATAACAAAAGATCCCGAGGAAGTATAACAGGGTGTATTTGTTTTTCAATAACGCCCAATAGGAACTTGAATCCCCCGCTTTTTCATCCGCTGCTTTTTCATAACTAGGATATTTTGTGAGCACTACCACAAGAACCAAAAGGAAAGAAACTGCCGCAAAAACAATATACAAGGTAGCCCATGGAATGTTGTCAGGCACAAAACTTCGTAGGGTAGTGGCCCAATTTTCTGTAGCGTGATCTTCGACTAAATACTGGTATAAATAGGGGCTAGCAAAAGATGCTCCCCCAAAAACCAGCTGCGCTGCAACCGAGTTGAATGCAAAATGTTCTTCTCCACCCGCAGCTCGAAGCATGGGGTTTATGATCACCTGCAAAATAGCCATACAACTACCCAATACAAAGAGGGTGAAACTAAAGACTATATGGGTGGGTACAAATACAAATCCAAGGGAGGCAAGTGTCATGAGTAAAAAAGAAAAACTCAGTAATGCTTTATTCCCAAATCGTTCCGATAAAAAACCAGCAGGGATTGACATGACGCCATAGGCGATGAAAAACGAAAAGGGTAATAACCCAGTCATCGCTAGACTCAGATCAAAACTTTCCTTAACGTCTACTAGGATTGAATTGAGAATGTTTGTGACCAAGGAAATGACAAAGAATATCAGCATGACCAATAATACAATACGGAGATACCTTTTTGGAGACTCTTCTTTATTTGTGACTACTTCTGAATGCATAACGTAAAAGATAAAAATTAAAGATTCATGTAAACCGAATTCTTGAATACCGTTGAATATAGGATTTAATTTATAAACGGATAAAATTTAAGTGAATTTAAATTTTAGGTACTGGATATTTTTGTTGGGTAGGGTTTGGGTTAGAAATTTAGATGAGGCAAGATTTATGGGTAATGTTCCAAACTCTGACATTAAATAAAAAAAGAATAGCTTAACCCAATAAA
>PXYQ01000146.1 GCA_003023645.1 Candidatus Arcticimaribacter sp.
TGTCGGATTATGGTTTTTTCAAATTGCCTTTAGCCAATTTAGAACCTACCGATCAGGTTGTTTTATACGACCTCAATACCCCACTTTTCTCTGATTACGCATTTAAAAAACGCTTTGTTTATCTTCCAGATTCTACAAAAATAAGCTATAAGAACAAAGGCGTAATGGATTTTGAAAACGGAAGTGTTCTCATCAAAAATTTTTATTATCCAAAAGATTTTAGAAAACCTGAACAAGAAAAAAGAATCATCGAAACTCGACTTTTGATCAAAGAAAATGATGCTTGGAAACCCCTCAACTACATTTGGAACGAAGAGCAAACCGAAGCAATACTGAACTATGTTGGGAAACAAGAACTGGTTCATTGGATCGACAATGAAGGAATTGAAAGAAGTGTTTCTTATGCAGTCCCAAATTTAAATCAATGTAAAAACTGTCATGCCAAAGGAAAAAATATTACCCCCATTGGACCTACGGCTGCTCAATGGAACAAAACCTATTCTCTTGCACTCAGCGATAAAAATCAACTGGATTATTTTTATGAAAAAGGAATTCTGGAGGAATTAGTCGAACCCGCTTTACGTCCTAAATTACCCGTTTGGAATGACGCATTACTCCCTGTAGATCACCGTGCCAAAGCATACTTGGATGCCAACTGTGCACATTGCCATAACCTAGAAGGAAGTGCCAAAAACTCTGGATTATACCTCAGCTACAACCAAACCGATTCTCGTAAACGAGGAATTTATAAACCTCCAATTGCTGCGGGGAAAGGGTCGGGCGATTTCATCTATGACATTGTTCCTGGGCATCCCGAGGAATCTATTTTAATTTATCGCATGAAAAGTAATGACCCCTCCATTCGAATGCCCGAAATAGGGCGTTCTATTGCACATACCGAAGGACTGAATTTATTGGAACGCTATATAAAAGAGCTCGCGCAAAACAAGTAAAATATCATCTCTTTCTGGCGAAAATGTTCTCTTTTTTGATCTATCTTTGAGTATTAGTCTTAAAAAGAAACATTCCATGCTTCCGCTCGATTTTAAATCCGGTTTTGTGTTTTCAAAACACAAAGAAAAGGTGCAAACCCCTTTCGAACGTTTATTCGAAATATTCAAAGAACTCATAACCCACACCTCTGGAGATTTTGACGAGGCCATTGACTGGCTTCGAGAATTGGATGTTGAATACAAACTGACCGATGAAGATTATACCATCGATGATTTTATAGAAGATTTATTAAAAAAATCCTTTGTTCAGCCTAAAACTGGAGCTGGCGGAAAAGGAGATGGAATGCAACTCACTGCTAAAACAGAAAAGTTGTTACGAGAACATGCATTAAAACAGATTTTCGGAAAATTAAAACGTTCCGGCTCTGGAGATCATAAAACCAAAAAACAAGGGCAAGGAGAAGATGGGTCTGGCGAATTGAAAGCCTACCAATTTGGAGATGGCCTAGAGAAAATCGATGTTACTCAAAGCATCAAAAATGCTCAAATACGTTCGGTTGGGGAAGATTTTACCCTACAACACGAAGATCTTGTTGTTGAAGATTCGATGCACAAAACTCAAATGAGTACCGTTTTGATGATCGACATCAGTCACAGTATGATTCTTTATGGAGAGGATCGGATTACACCGGCAAAAAAAGTTGCGATGGCTTTAGCCGAACTCATTACGACTCGCTACCCAAAAGACACCCTCGATATTTTGGTCTTTGGGAATGATGCAACTCCCATTGCACTTAAAGATATTCCATACCTCGAAGTTGGACCCTATCACACCAATACAGTTGCTGGACTCGAATTGGCTATGGATCTTTTGAGAAGAAAGAAAAACACCAACAAGCAAATTTTTATGATTACAGACGGGAAACCGAGTTGTCTTAAAATGCCTGATGGAACCTATTACAAAAACAGTGCAGGGCTTGATGAGATGATTGTAGAAAAATGCTACAATATGGCACGTCAAGCTAAAAAGCTACACATCCCGATTACCACTTTTATGATTGCTCAAGATCAATATCTCAAACAATTTGTTCGTGAATTTACCGAAGCCAATCAAGGGAAAGCCTTCTTTACTGGTCTAAAAGGTTTGGGTGAAATGATTTTTGAAGATTACGAGAAAAATAGAAAAAAACGCTTAGGATAACATTCCGTTACAACTATACATTACTATGAAGAGAGAACTTGCTACTACCCTTGGGGGATTAAAAAAAACCGATTACACTTCTAGAACCATCCAACTTGAACTTGCTGAAAACCTAAAAGCGTGTTTACGTTCTGGCAAAACCACCTTCGAAGGATTAATTGGTTATGAAAATACAGTGATTCCAGATGTAGAACGTGCTATTCTTTCAGGGCACAACATCAACTTACTTGGACTAAGAGGACAGGCAAAAACGCGTTTAGCGCGACAAATGACTGAATTACTTGACGAATGGATTCCAGTGGTGACTGGATCTGAAATCAATGACGATCCCTTGGATCCAATCAGCCTTGAAGCAAAAAGAATTATCGCGGAACAAGGCGACAAAACTCCGATTGAATGGCTGCACCGTACGGATCGTTTTTTCGAAAAACTAGCAACTCCAGATGTAACCGTTGCGGATCTTATTGGTGATGTAGATCCTATAAAAGCATCTAACCTTAAACTTTCGTACGCCGACGAGCGGGTTATTCATTTCGGAATGATTCCGAGAGCGCACCGTTGTATTTTTGTATTGAATGAACTTCCCGATTTACAAGCTCGTATTCAGGTTGCTTTATTTTCTATTTTACAAGAAAAAGAAATTCAGATTCGAGGATTCAAGCTTCGGCTTCCAATTGCTGCGCAATTGGTTTTCACAGCAAATCCAGAAGACTATACCAATAGAGGGAGTATTGTTACGCCTCTTAAAGATAGAATTGGATCTCAAATACTAACGCATTATCCTCACAATCGAGATATTGCGAAAGCGATTACAAGACAAGAAGCTGTTCTTACTGAAGAACAAGCAGCACAAATTCATGTACCCGAACTCGCGCGTGATATCCTTGAACAAATCGGTTTTGAAGCTCGAAAAAGTGAATTTGTAGATTCTAAAAGCGGGGTTAGTGCACGAATGAGTATAACTGCTTTTGAGAATTTAATCAGTACCGCTGAACGCAGAGCACTTATAAATGACGATGCTACTACCTCCATAAGAATGTCTGACTTTATGGGAATAATCCCAGCTATCAATGGTAAGATTGAATTGGTATACGAAGGAGAACAAGAAGGGGCTGAGCAAATTTCCTACCACTTGATTTCGGAATCAATCAAAACACTTTTTACTGATTATTTCCCTAAAATAGAAAAGCTTCAAAAAGATGATGAAGTTGGACCTTACGACACCATTTTAGAGTGGTTCTTTAAAGATAATGAACTCTTTTTAGAAGACGTACTCCCAGATCGTTCGTACCAAGATTCATTGACCTTAATTCCTGGAATTAAAGAAGTTTTAGATACTCACTTAGAAGCATGCGATGAAAAAGACCGTTACTTTATGATGGAGTTTTTACTTTGGGGATTGGAGTCTAATAAAAAACTAAATAAATACCGAACTTTAGAAGGATTTCAATTTAAGGATTCTCTTGGAAGCTATTTAAGTGGTTTATAAATATTATTGGCGCATACTATCAATCGAAGTAGAATTTAAGACTTTTAAGGTCTGATCACGAACCTCTTCAAATACAGGTTTGATTTGACATATCTTTTCATCACACTCTTCGCAATTGGCATAGTAATTC
>PXYQ01000147.1 GCA_003023645.1 Candidatus Arcticimaribacter sp.
ATGTAGGGTAACGTAAAAGATCTAGGGGATTCATAGGTTATTGGTTTGAATTTGATTTTTTAAACATAAAGAAAAGACCAAAAAGAATCATGGGAATACTTAGCCATTGTCCTGTTGATAAAAGGGGAATGTAGGTTTCAAAACCACCTTGACTTACTTTAACAAATTCTACTAAAAAGCGAACACTGAAAAGCACTACAAAGAACAATCCAAATAAATATCCATTGGGTCGATTTACTTTGTTGTTGTATAAATAACGAAGTAAGAAAAACAGGGCAATGTATCCAATTGCTTCGTACAATTGTGCGGGATGTCGAGGAGCAATTTCTCTTCTGTTAAGAAAGACAACACCAAAATTATTGCCTGTATAATTTCCCACAATTTCAGAGTTGAAGAAATTTCCAATTCGAACCAATGCAGCGCCCAAACTTACTGGAATAACCAATCGATCTAAGATCCAGATTAACGGCTTATAATTGTATTGCTTTTGATATAAATACAAACCTATTAAAATCCCAATAGTAGCTCCATGGCTTGCTAATCCTCTAAAACCTGTGAATTCATATCCATCGATTAAACCGAATAAAAAGCTCGAACCCTCCAATGCTCGTATTGGTAAAAGAATTTCGATTAAATGATTTTGATAATAGCCCCAGCTGTAAAAAAACACTTCTCCTAGTCGAGCACCAAGTACTGTAGCTATAACAACATAAAAAAGTAAGGGTTCAACATAATCTACAGACACCTTTTCTTTTTCATACATTTTCTTCATCAGATATAAACCCAGCGAAAATGCAACAACAAACATTAAACTGTAATAATGAACCCCGAAACCTCCAATTTTAAATAAAGTATCAGAAGGTGCCCATTGTATTTTAGAAAAAAGCATATGTGTCTATATTAGTTGGTTAAAAGTAGCTATTTTTTATGAATTCTGCCAAGTTTATGGAACAGGATCATATCCTCCTTTGGTCCAAGGATGGCAACTCAAAATGCGTTTAAGGGTTAAATAAAAACCTTTGAATAAACCATGTTTTTCAAAAGCCTCAAGCCCGTATTGTGAACAAGTTGGGGTATGCCTGCAAGATGGAGGTGTTAATGGTGATATGAATGAACGGTAAAATTTAATGAGTAAGACAAAGGGGAGTATGAAAAATCTTCTCATTGTCTGTGTGTCATTTATAGACTAAATCCTGTTCCATCTTTGCCATCCTTCAGTTGAACGCCTAGTGCAAGTAGCTCATCTCGAATACGATCTGAAGTAGCAAAATCTTTATTATCACGGGCAGTTTTTCGAATGTCGATTAACATGGAAACGGTACCTTCTAGTGCAGTGTTTACTGCTGATTGATTTTCAGATCCATCCAACATAATGCCCATAATGTCTTCAACAAATTCATGCATTTTATGAGACAATTTGTCTTGATCGTTTGCAGAAATTGTCTCAGTTTCATTCTTAACAGCATTGATGAATCGAACGGCATCAAAAAGCTGAGCTATAAGAATCGGACTGTTAAAGTCATCGTTCATTGCCGCATAACACTTGGTTTCCCAAGCATTAAAATCAAAACCTGATGTTGCTTCTGAAGAGGTTAATTGTTTGAGTGTCTGCATACCTTCTTGAAGGCGATTGAATCCTTTTTCGGAAGCCAATAAAGCATCTTCACTCAAGTCTACAATACTTCTGTAGTGAGCCTGTAACAGGAAAAAGCGAACCACTGAAGGGGTAAACGCTTTCGTAAAAATATCATTATCTCCTGAAAACATCGCATCGGGTAGAATGTTATTGCCAGTTGACTTTGCCATTTTTTGACCATTAAGAGTCAGCATATTAGCATGTAGCCAATAGTTTACTGGCGCTTGGTTGGTCATCGATTCGGCTTGTGCAATTTCACATTCGTGGTGAGGAAATTTAAGATCCATTCCGCCTCCGTGAATATCAAATTGATTACCAAGGTATTTTGTACTCATTGCAGTACACTCTAAATGCCATCCAGGGAAACCATCACTCCAAGGCGAAGGCCATCGCATGATGTGTTTTGGCTCTGCTTTTTTCCAAAGAGCAAAATCCTGTGGACTTTTTTTATCCGACTGACCTTCTAAGGTTCGTGTATTGTGAATGAGGTCTTCAATTTTACGGCCACTTAGTTTTCCGTAATTATGGGTTTCGTTATACTTAAGAACGTCAAAGTAAACCGAACCATTGATTTCATAGGCAAATCCTTTTTCAAGAATCGTCTTTATGATTTCAATTTGCTCAATAATATGACCCGTTGCCGTTGGTTCAATACTAGGAGGGAGGTTGTTGAATTTAGCGAGTGTTTCGTGGAAGTCAACCGTATAGCGTTGAACAACTTCCATAGGCTCAATAGCTTCTAATCGTGCTTTTTTTGCAATTCGATCCTCACCTTCGTCCGCATCATTTTCTAAATGTCCAGCATCGGTTATGTTTCGAACATAGCGTACTTTATACCCCAAGTGTTTTAGATAGCGGTAGATTAAGTCAAATGACATGAAGGTTCTACAATTGCCCAAGTGTACATTGCTATAAACCGTAGGTCCACAAACATACATACCCACGTAATTAGGTGTGATAGGTGTAAAAACTTCTTTTTTTCCGCTGAGGGAGTTGTATACAGAAAGTTGCTGCATTAGAATTCAGTGTCGAGTTGGATATAATCCAAAAATTCGCGTTTGGTTTCTTTGTTTTTGAAAACACCTCCAAATTCTGAAGTAATCGTGCTACTACTAATATCACGAATCCCTCTAGAATTTACACATAAGTGCTTTGCATCTATAACACAAGCCACATCTTCTGTCCCCAATACCTGTTTGAGTTCTTCAACAATTTGTAAAGTAAGACGTTCTTGTACTTGTGGACGTTGTGCATAGTACTGTACAATCCGATTCATCTTAGATAAACCCACAACAGTTCCTTTTGAAATATATGCTACATGAGCTTTACCTACGATGGGGAGTAAGTGATGCTCGCAGGTGGAGTATAGGGTAATGTTTTTTTCAACAAGGATTTCTCCGTATTTATATTTATTGCTAAAAGTTGAAGCCTTAGGCTTTTTGTCGGGGTGTAGCCCACCAAAAATTTCATTAACATACATTTTCGCAACTCGATTTGGAGTCCCTTTGATGCTGTCATCCGTTAAGTCCATCCCTAGAATTTCTAGGATTTCCGCAACTTTTTCTTGTATTAACTCTACCTTTTCCGGGTTACTGAGTTCAAAAGCATCAGCACGTATGGGTGTGGTAGCACTGCTACCTACATGATCATCGCCATAAGCATCGATCGTTTCTTCTAAGGAATTGTTCACTTTCATAGGATATTTAAAGTCTTACAAAGATAATCATTTATGCTAGATTTTTCAGAGCATATTCCTTTTTAGATACAGGAGATTTATTATAATTTGAGGGTGTAGGTCAATCCGACGGTAAAACGATCTTTTTTAAGGTCAATATTATCCGTTAGACCAGTAGAGAAAAGTTGTTGTTGTCCATTAAATTCGCTGCTTACAATACTCAGATCTAAAGAGCTTCCTCCGAAGTTTATGCCACCACCAATGCTTTTGGATGAACTGCTGTTATCAAAGTTTTTTAGAGAAGCACCTTGCTTGATATAACCAGCTCGAATACTATAATTCCCAAAGCGATATTCCCCACCAACTCTAAGAATCCCAGCGGCATTTACGTTCTGTATGATATTGTCATTTTGATTGTTGAAAAAATCATCATTTGGCTCGTTGAATT
>PXYQ01000029.1 GCA_003023645.1 Candidatus Arcticimaribacter sp.
TTATCAAAGATCATGGTGTATCGGCAGCACAAAAACCATAACCACCTAATACTTGTAAACCATTATTTACAGGGAACATTACCTATTCTATGGGTATTATAAAATCAAACTTCACAACTAGGTTGCGAAATCTTCTTCTAGCAGTGAGTACCTCGGTGTATTCATTAGAAAACTTGGTGATCATCCAAAACAAAAAAGAAAGCGCTAAAAAAATCAAAAACGAACGCGACTTCCCTCTTTCCAATGAAAAATCTTGCAAAGAGTTGAGAAAAGGGAATCGTTGTTCCATAGATTTATACTATTCTTTTTGAAGCATGTCAATAACTTCTTGACTTACTCCTGTATTGGAGAATCCTCCGTCATGGAATAAATTCTGAAGGGTTACTTTTTTAGTAAAATCAGAGAACATCATAACCGTATAGTCGGCACATTCTTTTGCAGATGCATTCCCAAGGGGAGACATTTTTTCTGCATAATTCAAAAAGCCATCTAAACCTTCAACCCCTTGCCCAGCTGTAGTTAGCGTAGGAGATTGTGAGATGGTGTTTACACGAACTTGCTTGTCTTTACCCATGAAGTATCCAAAGCTACGTGCAATAGACTCTAAATAAGCCTTATTGTCCGCCATATCATTATAATTTGGAAAAACACGTTGAGCGGCAACATAGGTCAATGCTACAATACTTCCTCCAGGTTTCATTGCGTCTTTTTTGTATAAAGTTTGCAGTAACTTGTGGAATGATACCGCAGATACGTCCCATCCTTTAGTCATCCAGTCATGGTTCAGGTCCGTATAGTGTTTTCCTTTACGAACGTTTACAGACATTCCGATAGAATGCAAAACAAAATCCAATGGACCACCAAAGTGCTCAACTGCTTTATCAATTAAATTTTCTAAGTCCTCGATTGAAGTCGCATCTGCTGGAATTACGGGAGCATTTACTTGTGTAGCTAGCTCATTAATTGTACCCATTCGAAGTGCTACAGGTGCATTGGTCAATACTATTTGACCGCCTTGTTCATGAACACTTTCTGCAGTTTTCCATGCGATGGATTGATTGTCGAGTGCTCCAAAAATGATTCCTCTTTTCCCAGCTAAAAGTTGATGAGACATATGTATATAATTTGGTTAATAATAAGTAAAGATACGTTAATTCAATAATTCTTTGGCGTGTTGAATCGCAGTTTCAGAAATTTCTTCTCCCCCCAACATTTGAGCAATTTCAAGAATACGATCTTCAGGTTTTAGCTTTTTAAGTTGCGTATAGGTACTCTGATTTATAGTTTCTTTATAAACTTTGAAATGATGTGCCCCTTTAGCGGCTACTTGAGGTAAATGGGAAATGGTTATTACTTGCATATACTGACTCATTCGGTGCATTACACCTCCTATTTTATAGGAAACCTCTCCAGAAACTCCAGTATCAATTTCATCGAAAATAATGGTAGGCAATGTTTTGAAACGAGACAATATAGCCTTGATAGATAACATAATACGGGACAACTCACCCCCAGATGCTACCTTCTTTAAGGTTCCGAACTGAGATCCTTTATTAGCCGAAAACTCAAAAACCAGTTGATCTTTACCATGTAGTAAAAAACGATCACTTGGGAGTAAGTCTATATTGAACCGTGCATTGGGCATTCCTAAAATCCCAAGTAGTGATTCGAGTTCTTCTTTTAGGGATGGAATGGTTTTTCTTCTTTTCTCCGAAAGAATTTCGGCTATTTGTTGTACTTGCATTCTTAGTTGATCCCGTTCCTCAGTCAGTCCAATCAAATCCTCCCCAAGGGTAGCAGTTGCTTGCACTTTCTGATCTAAACTTTCACGAATTGCAATCAGTTCTTCAATTCCTTGACAGTGATGTTTTGCTTGTAAGTCATAAATTTTTTGAAGTGCTTCTTTAACTGCGGCTAGGCGTGCAGGGTTCGCTTCGATTTGTTCGGCTTGGAGTTGAATTTCTTGATTTAAATCAAGTAGTTCAATCTTCAGGCTCTCAATTCGATTGAATAGAGGAAGGTGTTTTTCAGAAAGAGAAGAAACTTTTGAAAGTGCAGAGCGAACTTCGTTCAGCTGTACCTCTACTCCCATCTGTTCTTCATTGATGATTTGAGATGCTTTAAGTAAACTCAACCCTATATCTTCTGCGTGAATTAATTCTTGCTCTTCTTCTTCCAAAGGTGTCAGCATCCCAGGTACTAAAGTGGCTTCTAAAAGTTCATTTAACAGAAATGTAGAATAGTCTAAATCTTGCTTTTGCGAATCTTGCAAAGCAGTTAATTCCAATAACCGTTCTTCTACTTTTTTATATTGCGTGAGGTGATTTTGGTATTGCTCAAGATTTATTTTATTATTAGCTAGGGCATCCAACACTTCCAATTGGTAGTCGGACTGAGTTAGCGATAATGTTTGATGTTGTGAATGAACATCGATTAACTCTTGTCCTAAGCGTTGGAGTATATTCAAATTCACAGGACAATCGTTTACAAAGGCACGAGACTTTCCAGAGGGTAAAATCTCTCTCCGGATTAAAGTAATCGCATCATAATCCAAATCGAGTTCTTCGAATAGATTTTTAAGATTATAATCTTGAATTGAAAACGTAGCTTCTACAAAACATTTGTCGTTTACATTTTTGAGTGTAGACAAATCTGCTCTATTCCCTAGAACCAAACCTAAACCACCAAGAAGAATGGATTTTCCAGCTCCTGTTTCCCCTGTAATACTAGTCATACCCTCAGAAAAGTTAACTTCTAAGTGATCGATTAATGCGAAATTTTTGATAACAAGTCCTGTAAGCACTATAATTGAGGTTTATGAATTCCAAAGATAAATCACAAACAAGCTAATTTAAAGAAATTTGCTTAGTATTTGATGCGTTTCCATTGAGGCCCAAAGAAAGGGGCTATTTTATTAAGTAAATCCAGCGTTCTTTGAAATTCTACTTTGGGTCCATCAGAGAATATGTCGACAATTTCGTCGGCCTTTGCATCAAAAAATATTTGATTTAAAAAAGCATTAGGTCTTCGTGAATACAAACGATTCAGCCCTTGAATAGAATTCATTATGTTTTGCTTCGCTTTAGTAGGATCTTCAGTCATAAGATCAAGTCCATTGCGATGATATTCGTACATAGTAGTCCTGTATTCCTTAAAGGTATTGGACTGTAAAGTTTCGATCAACCAGTATCGGTTTCGTTTTCCGTCAGCTTGATTCCATCCTTTTTTTTGATTCTGACCAGCTAAGTTTGCTATTTGTTGTGCTACATCGTAAAATGGATTACCACCTTTTTCCTGAAAGGTATCTGCCTCCATTCCTAAACTAATAAAAGCGTAAAAACTAAGTAAGGAAACTAGATTAGACTCGTAAGTTGATGTATTATAAAAGAGGGGTTGAAATTCTTGATAACTAAAACTAATATCCTTATCCAAGTGATTGAGGATGGGTGTTTTAAAGTTGGTGTTATAAACTGGACGTTGAATCTGTACCTGAAGTGTTCCTTCGAATTGAGTACCGCTGTAACCTGTAAGATTGAGCACCATACTGCAATCGAGTTGTTCCTCATTGGCTCGATCCTGATTGGTCCAAGTTTTATTAATCATGAACTCATTTATACTTGTTTCCAGAGTTTTAAAAACTTGCTGATTGGTTTGATTGACTAAATCCGAATTAACAACTATTTCAAAATTAATCTCCTGGGCATTCCCAATGGTACAAAGAAAAACAAGAGTGTATAGGTTAAGAAGTTTTTTCATAAGCGAGTAAGATTTGGTCAAAAACATCTATTGCAACAGCAGCCTTTGTTTTTAACTCGAATGCAATTGGTTTGGTATTGGGTTGAAGATAAGTGATTTTATTTTGATCTCCACCAAAACCGGCATTCGCATCATTCAATGAGTTCAGCACAATGGCATCTAAATTCTTTCGTTCTAATTTACCGTGAGCATTTTCAAGTTCATTTTCTGTTTCAAGAGCAAACCCAACTAAAAATTGTTTCTGTTTAGTAGCGCCCAGATGGGCAAGAATATCGGGAGTTGGTATCAGGTTTATTTGACTGAAACCTGTTTCTTTTTTTATTTTCTGAGTCGCATTGGTATCTGGCTTAAAATCGGCAACAGCAGCAGATGCTATAAAAATATCGGCATCTGTATAATGTAATTTAGAGATTTCGAACATTTGGTCAGCTGTGGTAACTCGTATAACGGTAATTTTAGCGTGATCTACATCCAATGCAGATGGTCCACTAATCAAGACAACCTCAGCTCCAAGTGCTGCAGCTTGCTTAGCCAGTTCAAAGCCCATTTTACCTGAAGAATTATTTCCAATAAAACGAACAGGATCTATAGCTTCGTAGGTGGGCCCAGCAGTGAGTACTACTTTCTTTCCGTTTAATGGAAGATTTTTAGAAATATGATTTTCCATAAAAGACACAATGTCTTCAGGCTCCTGCATACGCCCCTTACCTTGTAGGCCACTCGCTAAGAAACCTTCTTCAGTAGGAAGTACAACAACACCATACTCGGTTAAAGTTGCTAAGTTTTTTTGGTTTGCTGGATGTGCAAACATATCTAAATCCATTGCCGGAGCAACAAAAACTTCGCATTGTGAAGAAAGATAGGCCGCTAATAATAAGTTGGTACAACGAGCCTGAACCATGGAAGATAAGGTGTTGGAAGTGGCAGGAGCGATGAGCATGTAATCTGCCCAAAGTGCCATTTCGACATGGTTATTCCAAAGTGGGTTGTCTTGATCTTCAGCAATAAAGGAGGAGTAAACTGGGTTTTGAGAAACCGTAGCAAGAGTCAATGGGGTAACAAAGTCTTTGGAGGAAGGAGTCATAATAACCCGAACCTCCGCACCTTGTTTAATAAAAGCTCGAACGAGCATTGGAGTTTTGTAAGCCGCTATTCCTCCTGAGATACCCAAGAGAATTTTCTTACCGCTGAACAAAGACATATCCTTTATTGTTCTGTTTTCCTGTGGTATACGCGATTTTGCAACCACTCTTCTACTGCCAATGCATGTGGCTTTGGAAGGCTTTCATAGAATTTAGAAACTTCGATTTGCTCTTTGTTTTCGAAGATCTCTTCTAAACTATCGTTATGTGTAGCAAACTCCTCAAGCTTTTCATGCAATTCTTTTTTGATATCTAAATTGATTTGCATCGCACGTTTAGAGATGATCGATAATGCTTCGTAAATATTATCTGTTTCGCCTTCAACTAAATTTTTATCGTAGGTTGTTGTCGTAATGGGTGCTTTTGATTCTCTGTACTTTGTCATCCTAGCTTATTTTGTGTTTGTTGTGAGTTGATCTATGAGGGTAAGCTCTTTTTCTATATTTTTAAATTTCCTATCAATATCTTTTAGAAATATAGACTCTGGAAAGTATCGTAAAAGGGTGTTTCCAATTTCTTGGGCTTCAACCAAGCGCTCTTTCTTTAGCGTAAAGATACTGTTTATTGCCAATTCGAAGTTAGAAAGGAATTTATAGTATAGTGCTTCTTCCTTAAATTGAGTTCCTGGAAAATCACTAATAAAATTATCAAACGAATTCATCGAAGCTTTATAATCTCGAATTATATAGTACTTTTTACTAATCTCAAAAGATTTTTTCTCTAATTTAACCTGTAATTCAGCGATTAGCGTATTGGCGTCATCACTAAATTCACTCTCTGGATAGTTGTCTAAAAATATCTGTAATTTATCAATTGCCTTATAGGTGTCTTCCTGATCAAGACTAGAGCGAGGGGAAAGCATATAGTATGACTTGGCAGACATAAAGTATGCTTCTTGTAGGCGATCACTTTTAGGATATGACTTTACAAAACTCTCGAATTGATAAGCTGCTAAATTGTAGTCTTTAATTTGAAAATAAGTATTAGCATAGAAGAATATGATTCTTTGTGCCTGAGGCTTTCCTCTATATGAAGGAACGATTTGTTCAAAAAGACGATTTGCTTTTTTATAAGATCCAGATTTATAATACTCTTCTGCAGCTTTATACTTCAGGTTAGTATCCGGATTATTGAGTACTTTTTGGTAATCGCTACAGCTTAAGAATGAAAGAAATAACGCAAAAACTACTGTTAATTTGATGGTTTTTAAAAACATGATGCAAAACTACTAAAATATAATCAATGTGAGCTATTAAAATTCAAATGTAACTGCTAAAAAAAACTCCCGCTATTAATTGTCAAAATTTTAACGTCGAAGCTTAAAGGAATACTTTGTTAGCTTCTAAAATTGCAGTACATAATGATTCTGATACAGGCACCAATGGAAGACGAACATTACCCGTACAAAGGCCTAAATGCTTTGATAAATTTTTAACCCCAGAAGGATTGCCCTCTTGAAAAATCAGATCAATCATTTCAAGCATTTGGTTGTGATATACGGTAGCTTCATCAATTCGATTTTCCAAAGCAAAGCGAATCATTTTTGAAACTTGATTGGGTAGTGCTCCACCAATAACAGAAATCACTCCAGATCCACCAGACAAAACAACTGGCAATGCTAATGCATCATCTCCAGAAATAACATGAAAGCCTTCAGGAACAAGGTCTAAAAGAGTAATTACAGATTCTAGGTCACCTGAAGCATCTTTTGTACCAATAATATTAGCGCAGTCAGTTGCTAAACGAACCGTTGTTTCATTCGATATGGAAACTCCTGATCGAGCTGGAACATTATATAAGATTACTGGGATAGAAGCAGCCGATGCAATGTGTTTAAAATGCTGGTAAATTCCTTCTTGACTTGGACGTGTGTAATATGGGCATACAGACAAAATGGCTTTAAATGCAGTAAGGTCGGTTTGATTAATCGTGCCTACAACTGCTAGCGTATTATTTCCTCCTATTCCTAAAACCAAAGGAACTCTATTATCGTTAACCTCAACAATCAATGCAACAACCTTTGAACGTTCCTCCAATGTTAATGTTGCAGTCTCAGCGGTAGTTCCCATTAATACAATATAGTCTATACCACCACTGATAATATGTTCAACAACACGCTTTATCGCATTGTAATCTACTTGTCCTTCTTCATCAAAAGGGGTGATCATAGCAACTCCTGATCCTTTTAAAAATTCCACTTATATTTTATTTAAAATAGTCATATACTTCAATAATTCCTTTTTAAAGGTTTCTTTATCCTTTGGGTCAAAATCAAATACAACATCATTGATTCTTGCATCTGCTCCAGAAAATCCAACACTCAACTTATGATTCGTTCTTACACTAATGAGTGAAAAATCATAATCAATCTTGTTATAGTAGTTAATCATTAAATCGTACTCAGACGCACAGAAACTCAACAGATCTCCTTTAAAACTTCCCCAGAAATTGACTTCTTGTGGGTTGAAAATTTGTTGATACTGTTTTTCTAATTCAGAGTTATTATCTAACAATAGCAAACTGATTTGCAGTTCTGAAATCTTAAACATCTTGGCAAGGTTTAAAAAGAATTTACTGTCTACAGCTGTAATAGGATCAACGATAATAGCAATTTTTTTGATTTTAAAAGAGGCATCGAGTTGCTTGTTGGACGTACTTTTGCCCAACTCTTTTTCAAAAACCCACTTGCGTAAAAGTTTACTTATCAAACCTGTCTAATTTTGAAATACAAAAATACCAAAACCCTAGTCCCAACATAATTTAATAGTGTTTTTGTTTAAAAAAGTCTTGAAGTGTTATAAATTTAACAAATTCAAGAATGAAGATTCCGTCATCAGGGGGATTGCTAACTTCTCAGCCTTAACCTTTTTACTTGGCCCCATGCCCTCTCCTGCAACAATAAAAGAGGTTTTTGAAGAAATTGAACTTGAAACCTTCCCTCCATGCTGTTCAATCATTGCCTTAAGTTCATTTCGAGATAGTGTTTCGAAAACACCACTCACTACAATGTTTTTTCCTTCCAATGCATTTGAAGTTAATGTAAGCGTTTCATTTTCCATTTGGACACCAAACTGAGTTAATCGTGCCACTAACTCTCGATTACTTGGAATTTGAAAATAGTGTACCAAACTTTGAGCAATTCGTACACCAATGTCATCCACCGCAATCAGTTCTTCTTCTGTCGCTTGCATCAGATTGGTCATGGAACTAAAATGTGATGCTAGGCGTTTAGCTACAGTAGCGCCAACAAAACGAATACCCAATCCAAATAATACTTTTGCAAAAGGTTGTTTTTTTGAAGCTTCGAGACCTAATAACAAATTATCAACCGACTTTTGAGCCATACGCTCTAAGGGAAGTAATTCTTCTTCTTTTAGTGCATACAAATCTGCTATATTATTTGCCAAGCCTTCGTTAAACAACAGGGCAACTGTTTCGCCTCCCAAACCTTCTATATCCATTGCTGTTCGCCCGATATAGTGTTGCATTTTTCCAATAATCTGAGTTGCACATCCAGTAATATTGGGGCAATAGTGCTGTGCCTCGCCTGCAATTCGAACCAAAGTAGTTTCGCAATCTGGACAGCTATCTATATAGGTAATTCGATTTTCTATTAATCCTCTCATGGCATGATCAACACCAACTATTTTGGGGATGATCTCCCCTCCTTTTTCTACATAAACACGATCACCTAAGCGTAAATCTAGTTTCTCTATTTGATCTGCATTATGCAAGGAAGCTCGTTTAACTGTCGTACCAGAAAGTAGTACGGGAGTTAAATTTGCAACCGGAGTAATAGCACCTGTTCTTCCTACCTGATAACTTACGGTCTCAAGAGTTGTACTCGCCTGTTCGGCTTGATACTTATAAGAAATTGCCCATCGTGGAGATTTTGAAGTAAAACCAAGAAGCTCTTGGTCTCTTAAGTCGTTAACTTTAATTACTATCCCATCGATCTCAAACGGCAATTGATCTCTTTTGTGTTCCCATTCATTTATATAATGCAAAATACCGTCTATAGAATCTGCTTGAACTAAAGTGTCTGGAACCGTAAAGCCCCATGAACGCGCTTCAACAAGAGCATCATAATGGCTCTTAAATCCAAGGTTTTTACCAACCAATGCGTATAACAAACAGGTCAATGGGCGTTGAGCCGTTTCGCTACTGTCTTGAAGCTTCAATGACCCAGAAGCTGTATTCCTAGGGTTCATATAAGGCTCTTCACCTGCATCAACTCGTTTTTTGTTCAGCGCTTCAAAACCTGCCAATGGCATTACAATTTCTCCACGTATCTCAAATAAATCAGGGAAATCTCCTTGCAACTTAAGAGGGATATTTGGAATGGTTTTGATGTTCATTGTAACATCATCACCCTGTGTTCCATCTCCGCGTGTTACTGCTCTGAGCAAAGCACCCTTTTCGTAGGTCAGGTTAATTGATGCTCCATCATATTTCAATTCACAGGTAAATGTTGGTGTTTTCCCTTCTAGATTTTTAATGATGCGATCTACCCATTCCCGAATCTCTTCTTCAGAATATGTATTCCCTAAAGAATACATACGCTCTGCGTGTGTTACTGTTTCAAAGTTTTTAGTGATTTGACCACCAACTCGTTGTGAAGGCGAGTTTGAATCATAAAATTCAGGGTGTAGTGCTTCTATGTCTTGAAGCTCTTTCATCAATTGATCAAATTCAAAATCGCTTATCAAGCTTGTATCATTTACATAATACTCAAAATTATACTCATGTAATTTTGAACGTAAGCCTTCTATTTTTTCTTGGACATTCATCATGCTATATGGTACTTTTAATGGCTTTAATCATCCTTGGACGGTTCAAGTAATCGTTTCGAACCTCAACAGAATCAAAGGTAAACTTTTTAAAAAAAGTTACAAGTTCGTCAACAAAAATAGGATTAATTTCAAAGTAAAGCGCTCCAGAGGGTTTTAGGTTTTGGTGTGCAAACTCGATGATTCTTTTATAAAAAAGTAACGGATCTTCTTCTGGTACGAAAAGTGCCAAATCGGGTTCGTAATCTAAAACATTAGATAACATCTGCTCTTTCTCTGAAGGTACTACGTAAGGAGGGTTTGAAACAATAACATCTAAAGGAATCAGCCACTGTTTCTTATCAAGGATATCTTCAAGATGAAATTGAATTGAAACTTTATTCTTACTGGCATTTCTATGCGCAACATCGAGTGCTTGTTCTGAAACATCCAGCGCTGCGACATTCCATAGTTGGGCGGTTTTTTTTAAAGAAATAGCAATACAACCACTCCCCGTACCTATGTCCAATATTGTTAAAGGATTTAGTTTATCCTCATCTGATAAAATCCAGTGAACCAATTCCTCTGTTTCGGGCCTGGGAATTAGAACAGCAGTATTAACTTCTAGCTCTAAATCTAAAAAATATGCAGTTCCCAAAATGTACTGTAATGGTCTTTCTTTTTTCAATTCAATCAAAGCTAGCTTCAGCTTTTCTTCTTCGACTAAGGAAAGTCTGTAATTTGGATCTAAGCCAATTTTAATGGGTTCCCATTTAAAATAAGCCTGTATAAGACGTTTTAAAAAATCATCACATTCTTCGAGAACGTAAACATCCTTTAGTTGAGCCCTGAAATAAGATCTAAATTCAATTAATGTCATTTAAAGTTTTTTAGTAAGCCAAACATTACAAGAAGTATGGCCCGTAGAACCCATTGGTCCATCGATATATTCAAAACCTTTTTTGAGATACAGTTTTTGAGCGGCCTTCATATAAGGTAAGGTTTCTAGATAGCAGGTTTCGAAGTTCTGTTCTTTTGCATAATGCAAACAATGATCAATCATTTTTTCTCCTAAAGCTTTTCCTCTTGCTTCAGCCAGAAAGTACATTTTTTGTAACTCACAAACAGAAGGATCGCCTCCTTGAAGCGGCGCAATCCCTGCACCTCCAATTAATATTCCATTTTCTTCTAAAACAAAATAAGCAGCGCGCTCTTTCAAATAGGTTTTGTGCATATAATCCAATTCTGGATCAGCATAAGCAGTACCCACTTTTGGAACTCCTATTTCGACAAGGACTTGTCTGATCACAGAAGCCAAGTCAGCATTATCTTTTTCTAATACTTCTCTAATAATGATCATCTTCATTCAATTCTTTAGTATTTTTATACTTTCTAAAAATAATACTATTTCAATTCTTAGCATGAATAAAAAAGATCCTATTCACATAAAATTTATGCAACGATGCTTGGATCTAGCAAAATTAGGTCTTGGGCAAACGTACCCAAACCCTTTAGTTGGAAGTGTTCTTGTTTACAAAGGAAATATAGTAAGTGAAGGATGGCATCAAAAAAAAGGAGAAGCTCATGCCGAAGTACATGCAATACAAAACCTAAAAGACAAGTCTATCTTAGGAATGTGCACCTTATATGTAAATCTTGAACCATGCAATCACCAGGGAGCAACTCCGCCTTGTAGCGACTTAATTGTGTCTTCAAGAATACCACGTGTTGTTGTTGGCTGTTTCGATCCGTTTAAATTGGTAAATGGAGCTGGAATCGAAAAACTAAAAAATGCAGGATGCGAAGTTCTTGTTGGTGTTTTAGAACAAGAGGCTCAAGAAATCAATAAACGTTTTTTTACTTTTCATTTAAAGAAAAGACCCTATATAATATTAAAATGGGCTCAAAGCACCGATGGTTTTATTGCTCCACTAAAAGAAAACAGATCTCTTAAGGAACCTGTTTGGCTTAGTAATGAGTCTTCCCAGACCTTCAGCCATCTTTGGCGATCGCAAGAGCAAAGTATTTTGGTTGGGGTGCAAACTATAATCGATGACAATCCCAGTCTTACAACACGGAAGATTCAGGGAAGTTCTCCTTTAAGAATTGTTCTCGACCCTCAAGGCAGAATACCCAAAGAGTCGAATGTTCTCCTAGATGAATTCGATACTTTGATTTTTTCAACTAAAAAAAGTGCTACTACTAAAGAGGTTGTAATATCAGACTTTAAAAAAATCCTTGAACAGCTTTGCGCTTTATTACACCAAAGAAATATTCAATCCTTAATAGTCGAGGGAGGAAGCAAAACCCTTCAAGGGTTTATTGATTCTGATTTATGGGATGAGGCTCGAATATTTACTTCGCCAAAAGTTTTGAACGAAGGTATAAAGAAGCCCGTTTTCTATGGAAAACAAAAAAGCAGCAACCTCATCGAAGGAGACATGTTAGAAATAATACTTCCTAATCCCGAAAAAGAGCGGTAAAATTCTCTGGACAACGAATTGGTTTTCTCGTTTCGGAATTCAAAAACGCTAGAGATGTAGTGCCTAAACATACAACTTGATTTTTTTGGTTTCTGATTTCATAAGAAAATTTAATTTTCACTTTAGGAATTTCATCTAATTCAATATGGATTATTAAAGAGTCATCGAAAAGTGCAGAGGTTTTATAGGATAGATTTGCATCTATAACAGGCATGATTATTCCTTGTTTTTCCATTGAAGTATAAGATACACCAAGGGCAGTAAGCCATTCAAGGCGAGCCACTTCAAAATATCGTAAATAGTTGCTGTGATGTACAATTCCCATTTGATCGGTTTCGCCATATCGAACGAGAATTGGTTTGGAAATAAATTGTTTTTTAATGTATGTCATCTGGTATATATGTAATCCCCTATAATCTGCGAAAAAAAAACTTTATAATCAATAGCAAATGGACTTTTTTTTTAAAAAAAAAGTCTCAATATTTGTAGTGTAATTATCAGGGGGATAATACACCATCAGAATTACTTCTATTTACCTTAATGCAAAAGACTGCTCAATCTTCTTGGAATAACTGTTTGACCTTTATACAGGACAACATTCAACCACAAGCATACAAGACTTGGTTTGAGCCAATCACACCCATAAAGTTAACAGATAAAGCCCTGAGTATTCAGGTACCCAGTAAGTTTTTTTACGAATGGCTTGAAGAACACTATGTAAAATTGCTTAAGATTGCTCTTACGCAAGAATTAGGTGAAGATGCACGTTTGGTCTATGTAATTAAAATGGAGAACACACTAGGTAATAAACAACCTTTTACTGAAAGTATTCCAAGTTCTCAACAATCGCGAGTTTTAGCTCAAAATGTTGAAGCACCTTTAAGTTCTCTTAATGCAGAACTTAAAAACCCTTTTGTTATTCCCGGGATTCGAAACCTACAAATTGAATCTCAACTCAATCCAAATTATAACTTCCAAAACTTCTTAGAAGGCGATTCTAACCGATTGGCACGTTCAGCAGGATTAGCTGTTGCTAACAAACCGGGTGGGACTTCGTTCAATCCGTTACTTATTTTCGGAAATGTTGGTTTAGGAAAAACACATCTAGCGCACGCTATAGGTGTTCAGATAAAAGAAAAATATACCGACAAGACCGTTCTCTATATCTCAGCAGAAAAATTTACTCAACAGTACATCGAGTCGGTTAAGAAAAATACAAGAAACGATTTCATACACTTCTATCAAATCATTGATGTTTTAATCATCGATGACGTACAATTCTTATCTGGTAAAACAGGTACGCAGGATGTATTCTTCCACATATTCAATCATCTACATCAAAACGGAAAGCAAGTAATCCTTACTTCGGACAAAGCTCCTGTTGATATGCAAGACATTGAACAACGCTTACTCTCTCGTTTCAAATGGGGACTTTCTGCTGAATTACAGCAACCAGATTTTGAAACTCGTATTTCGATCCTAAAAAACAAACTCTATCGAGATGGTGTAATCATCGAAGAACCAATTATTGAATATGTTGCAAAAAACATCAAATCCAATATCCGGGAACTCGAAGGTGCTATCATTTCATTAATCGCACAATCTTCTTTCAATAAAGTTGAAATTACACTCGAACTAGCCAAAGAGATTGTTGAGAAATTTGTTAAACACACCAAACGTGAAGTTTCTATAGACTATATACAAAAAGTGGTGTCTGAATATTTCCAAATGGATGTAGAAACATTACAGTCAAAAACAAGGAAGCGTCACATCGTACAAGCAAGACAGTTGGCCATGTATTTTGCTAAAAAATACACCAAGGCATCTTTAGCTAGTATTGGTAGTCAAATCGGAAAACGTGATCATGCTACCGTTTTACATGCTTGTAAAACCGTTGACAACCTAACGTTTACCGACAAACAATTCAGAAAATACGTTGAAGATCTCAATCAAAAGTTAACCCTATAACTTTTCTTTTAGATGAAAAAAGGTAATGTACTTATGGTTTGCCTTGGTAACATCTGTCGATCCCCACTTGCACACGGAATTTTCGAACATCTAAGTAAAGACTATTCAATAACCGTAGACTCAGCTGGAACAGCAAACTATCACACTGGAAATACTCCTGACTCTAGAAGTATTAAAATCGCTGCAGCAAGAGGAATTAATATTGCAAATCAAAAAGCCCGACAATTCATCGTCGCAGACTTTGATGCTTTTGATTACATTTTTGTGATGGATCATGAGAACTTAAACAATGTTCTAAAACTGGCCAAAACGGAATTGGATCGCAATAAAGTTCGCCTTCTGTTGGAATCAGATGAAGTTGAAGATCCTTATTATGGAGGAGATCAAGGATTTGAAATTGTCTTTGATAAAATTGAAAAAGCCTGTAAAAACATCATAGAATCATGGAATCAGTAGACCAGCCTGTAGAAAAGGGTATCTTATATCTAATCCCTTCCCCTTTAGGAGAGAATGCGCCAATGGAGGTTTTACCGTTGACAGTTCGGAAAGTAATTGAAGAGGTTACACATTTTATTGTTGAAAACGAAAAAGATGCCAGGCGATTCATCAAAAGAATCAGCCCAAAAAAGGATCAGAGTCTTTTACAACTGTATCCATTAAATAAGTTCACTTCACCAGAGGAAATCCTCACCTACCTTGACCCGATTCTAGAGGGTATTACCATGGGCGTTATTTCTGATGCCGGATGCCCAGGTGTTGCAGATCCTGGAGCAGAGATCGTCAAAATGGCGCATCGCAAGAATATAGTAGTCCGGCCTTTAGTAGGGCCATCTTCAATCTTACTTGCTTTAATGAGTTCGGGTTTGAATGGACAAAATTTTGCGTTCAACGGATATCTTCCCATCGACAAGTCAAAGCGGCAAAAAGAAATTAAAAAATTAGAGAAAAAGTCATACGACTACAACCAGTCGCAACTTTTTATAGAGACCCCCTATCGCAACGATCAATTACTACAAGATTTACTCAAAACACTAGATCGGAATACAGAAGTATGTGTTGCTTGTGATATTTCTCTTCCTACCGAATACATAAAGACGTTTACTGTTCAGCAATGGAAAAAAATAAAACTGGACCTTCATAAACGCCCAGCAATATTCATCATTCACAAAGATCCCTTATCGGTATAGCTTTTGGCTATTAATCCAACGATGATATGCTCTACTATTACGAAGATGCTGTCGGTAGTTAGTAGCAAACGTATGGTACCCTGGTTGTTTGGGATTTGCAACAAAGTACAAGTACTTATGCGAATCTGCTTGCAATACTGCATCAATTGCATTGATATCGGGCATTGTAATTGGTCCAGGAGGAACACCTTTATTTTTGTAGGTATTGTACGGAGATTTAATTTTCAAATCTTTTCTTAACACCCGACGGATAATCGTATCGAAATTTTGATACTTCTCTTTCAACGCATAAATAACAGTAGGATCAGCTTCTAATCGCATTCGTTTACGCAAACGATTTAAATATACACCAGCAACCTTACTTCGCTCTTCAACCCGCACAGTTTCCTTTTGGACAATTGCTGCAAGCGAAATAACTTCTTCCGGTGTCAATCCAATAGCCTTTGCTTGCTCTAAACGTTTGGGGTTCCAAAACCGTTTGTATTCTTTGAGCATGCGGTTTCTAAATTTTTCGGCCGTAGTATTCCAAAACACTTCATAAGAGTTTGGTAAATACATGGCGAGTGCGTTCTTTTGATTGAAACCATTGGATTCTAAAAACGCAGAATCTCGAAAAGTATTGAGTAAAGACAGGCTATCTGCCTCGATTTGCTGAGCCAGTCGTCCAGCTAAATCCTCCAAACGTTCTTGGTTATTAAACACCACTTTTATCGGACTGTTCTTTCCTCGTAAAGCATTTACAATTTCATGATTGTTCAGCCCCTTTTTTAGCACAAATTTCCCTCCTTTAACACGCTCTATATATCCTTTTTTACGAGCTGCAAGCTGAAAATCATCGGTCGATATTAGCAGGTTTTCCAATTCTAAAACAACATCCTGAAAACTAAAATCATTTCCAATGAACACATAGGATTCCGAATTTGTGAATGCAGTATTGGGCTTAAAAAATACACGGTAGAAAGTGTATGTAAAATAGCCTCCTACAGCCATACCCATAAGTAATATTACACTGATTATTTTTTTTCTATACATTTAAAAATTTTTGAACGATGATTTCATCGTGAAATTGATTCTCGTAATAACTCCAATCTTTTTTGATAGCAGTTTCCACATAGCCCACTGCTTTAAACAAAGCACGGCTTGGAGCATTCTCTATCGATACTCCTGCATAGAGTTGGTGCAGATTTAATTTTTGAATTGCCATTTTTTTTTCTAACAACTGTAATCCTTCTTTAGCATATCCCTTACCTCTGTGTTCTTCGACGATCACAACCCCGACAGCCGCTCGTGCATGCTTTGGTTCATAATCGAATATATCGATCAAACCGAGCTTGTTGGAATTCGAATCTACTATAACAAAACGTTGTTGGCCTGCGTCGACAATGTCTTGCTTTGCATTTTGAATATAGATTTCCAAAACCTGATTTGAATAAGGCTCCGTTGTATTTGAATATTTCCACAAGCGCGTGTCATTTTCAATACGTTCTAAAAATTCAAGATCTGAAGACTCTAATAGCCGTAAGCTGCAGGTTTTGTGCACGTCTAAAATTTAATGGTTCCACTATAAACTTGTTCTGCTGGACCAGAAAGAAAAATCTGAGAATACCCTTTGTCAGTAGCCTCAAATTGAATCTCTAAAACACCGCCTTGAACACTGATCTTAATCTTCTTTGCCGTTGTTATTTTGTTCTCATACATTGCCAGAGCAACTGCAGTTGCTCCTGTTCCACAAGAAAGTGTTTCGTCTTCTACTCCCCTTTCATAGGTTCTTATTGCAAACTGATCTTTAGCTAATTGCTCTACAAAATTAACATTTGTACCTGCCTTGTAATAAGGAGATCCTTCGCGTATTCTTTTCCCGTTTGCATAAACGTCAAACGTTTTCAACTCCTCGACCATTTGAACATGATGAGGAGAACCTGTATCTAAAAAGGTATGGTTTTCAAAAGTCTGAATTTCATTTACATCATGCATCTGCAATGAAATAATGTCACCAACGATATGTGCGCTGTGTAAACCATCTACAGCTTCAAAAGTTGTTGTGTTCTTTATACAGTTCAAGAAATTTGCAAAGGCAATTGTACACCGTGCACCGTTACCACATAAAGTGCTTTCATTCCCATCGGCATTAAAATAAACCATCTTGAAATCTGATGCAGCAGCATTTTGAATTAAAATTAATCCGTCTGCTCCAATCCCAAAACGACGATCACAAAGTTTACCAATCAAAGAGACGTTCTCTCTCGGAAAAACATTGGTTCGATCATCGATTAAAATAAAATCGTTCCCTGTACCTTGATATTTGTAAAAAGCTTGTTCCATATGAAAAACAAATTTACACAATATTTTTTGTTAGAAAGGATGTTAAAAGCACGTTAAACAGATTAAAAACTCGCCAACAGTTTTCTAATTTTAGATTAAATATTAAATCTTATGAAAGCAATTCTCAAAATCAGCTTAGTATCCCTAATCAGTTCAGGGCTTACTTTTATGTTCTTCATTTCTTTTTATAGCCCAGAAAAATTAAATATAGAGGCAGCAATAGCTCCAATTGTACCAATGAATTTTTCTTCTAATTACGAAGCTATAAATGCGGCACCAACTGACTTTGTCCTTGCGGCTAACAAAAGCATAGGGGCAGTGGTTCATATAAAAAACACTGCAAACGGTTCTTCCGACAACTACTTAGACTACTTTTTAGGAGAAGATAGAAGAGCACGTGTAGGAACCGGATCGGGGGTTATCGTTTCTCCTGACGGATATGTATTGACCAACAATCATGTTATTGAAAACGCAACAAAGCTTGAGGTAACAACAAATGACAATAAGCGATATCAGGCAACACTGGTCGCAACTGACCCAGCAACCGATATTGCAGTCTTAAAAATAGACACCGACAAACCATTACCCTACTTATACTTTGGAGATTCCGATCAGACAAGAATAGGAGAATGGGTCTTAGCCATAGGGAATCCATTCAACCTCAACTCTACAGTAACAGCCGGGATCATTAGTGCAAAATCGAGAGATTTGAATGATCGTGATAGTAAAAATCAATCCTATATTCAAACCGATGCAGCAGTCAATATGGGGAATAGCGGTGGTGCGTTGGTAAATACATCTGGAGAATTAATCGGGATCAATACCGCAATCACGTCAATGAGTGGTGGCTTCGAAGGGTATTCTTTTGCTATTCCTAGTAATATTGCTCGTAAGGTATTCGAAGATCTAGTGGAATTTGGAAGCGTTAAAAAAGGATTGATCGGTATTTTTGGAACGCCAGTAACCCCAGATTTAGTTGCCTCTGAAAACTTGAGCCTTTTGGAAGGTGTTTACATTCGAGAAGTTCAAAAAGGGATGGGAGCTGAAAAAGCAGGATTAAAAGAAGAAGATATCATTACCAAAATCGATGACATCAAGATAAAAACCTTTTCAGACCTGACAGGGTACATCGAAAGCAAGCATCCTGGAGATCGAGTTACTGTTGAATACTACAGGAATGGGGAAGCAAAAACAACCGAAGTTACTTTAGAAGTGATTAACCAAGTACGCTTTATGCAGATGACTATTGAAAATTTCACTGCTAAAGAAAAAAAGGAAATGAACCTAGACTATGGTCTTCGTGTCCTTGAATC
>PXYQ01000030.1 GCA_003023645.1 Candidatus Arcticimaribacter sp.
GTGGTAATGTTTCAAACCTGTTGAAATTTCAATAACCAACCCTTAACTGTTTGATTGTCAATTTAAAAATTCGTTAATTGTAGATAGAAAACCTAGACCATAACCCTAGGCTCCCAAATTTTAACTCCTCAAATCGTTTAAAATGGCTTCTTTATCTACCACAAGTATCAAACCTGTTGAAAAAAGTGCTTATTGCCCGTATTGCATAGGAAAACTATACAAACACGGAAAAACTAGAGAAGATAAACAGCGGTTTCGGTGTCGTGATTGTGGAAAAACACATATTAGAAATTACAGTTACAAGGGCTATAATCCAAGCCTTAACCAAAACATCATCGCACTAACCAAAGAAGGTGTCGGAATTCGGGGTACAGCTCGTTTACTGCGTATTTCCACCACTACTCTGATTGCAAGAATTAAAAAGATAGCCACTGAAATCAAAGAACCGCTTTTGGTCCATGGGAAAACCTACGAAGTAGATGAATTGCGAACTTTTATTAAAAAAAAAGTAAACTAATTTGGGTCGTCAGTGCCTATCAAAGAGAAACTGGGGAAATCGTTCGTTTTAGCGTTGGCAGAAGAACCAACAAAACTTTAAGCCGTGTTTTGACTTCATTGGAAAATTCTAATCCAAAGAAGATTTTTACCGACAAATTAAAACAATATCGTTTTTTGATCGAGAAGAAAAAGCATAGCACCAAAGCCAGAGGAACAAATCACATCGAACGGATGCATTTGAATTTTCGTACCCATCTCAAGCGACTCAATCGAAGAAGCATTTGCTTTAGTCGGTCCTTGCTAATGTTAGCATCCATCATAAAAATTTATCTATGGGCATGATAAAAAATTTAAAGTCGATTCATAATGTTATACTAATACAGTTATTTGAAAATCGCATTTAAATTCTAAAATTCTTGGTTGTAACGTAAGTAGCATTAAAATATGGTTTATAAAAAATAGTTCTCTACCCTTTACATAGAACTTGAGTGCCTAAAAGCTACTCAAATTTATGAAGCAATTGATGATGTCATTGGTTTACAAATATCAAAATGACCAAATCTTGATTGCAGCTTTACGTTATCCTTGCGGAAAATAAAATTTTCTATTCACAAGCAACTCCCAAACAGTTAAAAAACGATCAATCCATTAAATAGAACAGAGGTTAATCGTGTAGCAAAGCAATACCGGATTCTATCTTTAATAAAATCAAAAATTCCAGCCACAGCCAGCAGATAAAAAAGAGAATGTTTTATCTTAGCTACCATGACCAACCGATTTAAAAACTCCCTAGGAGTTGCCCTACTATTTTTCTCTCTTTTTGTGCTTGCCCAAAAGGCTACTCCACCCCTAGACATTCCCCTCCTGTTATCTGGGAATTTTGGAGAATTACGCGGAAGTCATTTCCATGCTGGTCTGGATATTAAAACACAAGGACGCCAAGGCTTTCCTGTAAAGAGTATTTTGGCAGGAAGCATTCGACGCATACGAGTAACTGTTACAGGTTACGGAAAGGCACTGTATATTGATCATGCAGACGGAACCACCTCGGTCTATGCCCACTTGCAAAAATTTGCTCCAAAAATTGAACAAATCATAAAAGAACAACAATACAAAAAAGAAAAATTCCTCATTCAGAGCTATTTTAAAACCAACGAACTGACCGTAGAACAGGGAGAGGTTATTGGTTATTCTGGAAATACCGGAGGCTCGCTGGGGCCACACCTACACTTTGAACTTCGAGATACCAAGGCGCAGACTCCTCTCAATCCCTTGAGACTAGGGTACGACATCCAAGACACCCAACGCCCAGTCATCAGGGGTATGTATCAGTATGACCTAAACGATCCGAAGCAAAAGGAGAAAAACGAAATTCGTTTGATTCGTAAAAACGACAGCACCTATACCTCATCAATTCAATCGTGGTATGGAAAAACAGGCATCGGGCTTCGCATGTACGACCGACAAGACCTGAGTTACAATAAAAATGGGGTTTATCAAATTACTGTGCGTCTCAACGGAAAAGAAATGATCCAATATACCTTTGACAAAATCAGTTTTGACGACGGAAAATACATCAGTACACTGATCGATTATAAGACCTATGCAGCTGAAAGTATTCGGATTCAAAAACTGTATCGAGACCTCCCCTATGGCTTTAGTTTTTTACCGAAAGATGCGCCCAATGGGGTTTTAAATTTTGAGGCTGGTCGCTCCTACCAACTACAAATAATCTTAGAAGATTTTCATGGAAACAAAACCTATGTCGAGAGTTATATCGAAGGCAAAAAAGAAGCAGCAACTGAAAAAGAAAAGAAAGAACAAATTGCAGAAAACACTGTGAATCCTGAATTGGATTATCTTTTTGAATTTGAAAACCAAGAAGTTTATCTTCCTAAAAACACATTCTTTGAACCCGTTGATTTTAAAATCCGAGCAACAAAAGACAGCCTTTTTGTAGGCTCTAAAACAGATGCACTACAAAGAACCTTTGAGATTCAGTTCAAAATCCCTGAAGTAGATTCTTTAGCAATCAACCCTTGGAGCATTGCACGTCTCAACAAAAAGAAAAAATTGGATTATGTATATTCTGTTGCCAAGGACGGAAAACGCATCAGTAAAGGTGGGATTCCTGGAACGTACGTTTTAACGAAAGATACCCTTGCACCGAGTATTACGCCACTAAACTTTAAGCCCGAACAATGGTTGAGTAATTATACTTTTTTGAAATTAAAAATTGAAGATGACTTTTCAGGAATCAAATCCTACAAAGGCACCATAAACGGTCAATGGATTTTACTGGAACACGAACCCAAAAACAACACACTTACTTTTGCGTTTGATGATATCGATTTTGATCAATCCCAATTAGACTTTAAAGTAGAAGTAAAAGACCAGCAAGGAAACAGTAGTACCTACGAAACAACAGTCTTTAGAAAAGCAAAGGTTGTAAAGAAATAATCCGTCTTACTCCTTTGCAAAAGTAGCCAAGGTTTTTACTAAATAATCAATTTCATCCTGGGTGTTGAACACCGAAAAAGAAAATCGAATCGAAGGCCAATTCTTTAGTGCAACAGGAACAACTTCTTCCAGAACATGCGAACCTTTAGCACTCCCAGATTGACATGCACTTCCTTTCGAACATGCAATTCCGTTAAGGTCCAAATGAAAATCTAGTAGGCTTGCTTTTTCTTCAGAAATTGGTAATGCAACATTTACTAAAGTAAACGTACTGCGCTCCATATCGGAACAACAGCCGTTGAAATGTATATCTGGAAAAACATCGGTTAGTTGTTTAATGGCGTGTGCCTTCAATTCTTTGAGGTATTGCTGCTCCTCATCTAACTTAGCATAGGCAATTTCAAGTGCTTTAGCCATACCAACAATATTATGTACAGATTCTGTCCCTGCACGAAGACCGCGTTCTTGAGTACCACCTAAAATAAAAGGCTGTAATCCCGAATTCTTACGAACAAAAGAAAAGCCTACTCCTTTGGGACCATGAAATTTATGTGCCGCTGCAGAAAGAAAATCGACAGCTATTTGTTCTAAATCTATTGCATAATGCCCTACTCCCTGAACGGCGTCTGTATGAAATAAGGCATCATGTGTTTTACAAAGATTGGATACACGCTCCAAATCCAGAATGGTTCCAATCTCATTATTAATATGCATCAAACTTACCAATTTTTTGGAATCATCTGCAGCGAGTAAATGGGCTAAATCTGTATAGTCAACAGCACCATCGGCATCGGTTTTTACATATAGCACCGTTGCTAGTTTTCGTTCCGTTAAAAATTCAACAGCATGTAAAATAGCGTGGTGTTCAATTTTAGAAGTAATCACGGTTTCTATGTCTAAATCTTGAACGGCACAACGCACCAACATATTATCAGATTCGGTACCCCCAGAAGTGAAAATAATTTCTTGCGGGTGGGCGTTAAAATGTTTTGCGATACTCTTACGAGCCGTTTCGATTTGTGTTTTAGCAGAACGACCAAATGCATGCGTCGAAGAAGGGTTACCAAAGGTATCCTTCAGTATGTTGTGCATAACATCGACTACTTCTGTTCGTATGGGTGTTGTGGCAGCATTATCAAAGTAAACATTTTTAACCATTGCTTGTTTTTTTTATTACTTATTAAGAACCTTGGGGTTCAAATTCTTTTAAAGTTGAGGTAATGATTTGAATACAATCGAGTAATTGTTCTTCTGTTATCACAAGAGGTGGAGCAAATCGGATGATGTTTCCGTGAGTTGGCTTGGCAAGTAAGCCTTTATCTCGTAAGCGTAAACAAATATTCCATGCCGTTTTACTATCTTCTGTATCGTTGATTAGAATCGCATTGAGTAATCCTCTCCCGCGAACTAAATTCACAATCTTGCTGTCTGCTATAAACACATTCATTTGGGCTCTAAAAAGGTCACCTAAGGCACGTGCATTCTGTGTCAATTTTTCGTCTCGTACTACCTCCAACGCAGTTTGAGCAACCGATGTCCCCATTGGGTTTCCACCAAAAGTACTACCGTGTTGTCCAGGCTGAATTACATCCATAATAGCACGATCGGCTAATACGGCAGAAACAGGATATACCCCTCCACTCAAAGCCTTTCCTAATATCAATAAATCGGGACGGATATAAGTAGCTTCTTGACGCTCACACTGCGCTTCGCAACTACAGTTACCACACACAGCTAATAAAGCCCCCGTACGGCCAATTCCAGTTTGAATTTCGTCTGCAATCAACAATACATTATATTGTGTACAAACGGCACGTGCTTTAGCGATAAAGTCATCATCTGGAGTGTAAACTCCAGCTTCACCCTGAATGGGTTCTACCAAAAACCCAGCTACATTTGGATTATTTTGAAGTACCTGCTCTAAAGCTTCGGTATCGTTATACGGTATGTGGATAAACCCTCCAGTGTGAGGGCCAAAATGATCTTTGGATCCAGCGTCAGAAGAGAATGAAATAATGGTCGTTGTTCTTCCGTGAAAGTTGTTATCACAAACCACTATCTGTGCTTGTCCTTCAGGAATTCCTTTGATTGTATGTCCCCATTTACGGGTAATTTTAATTGCGGTTTCTACACCCTCTGCTCCTGTGTTCATAGGAAGAAGGCTTTCAAAACCAAAGTATTCTGTAGTAAACTTCAGGTATTCTCCTAAACGATTGTTATGAAAAGCTCTAGATGTCAATGTCAAGGTTGACGCTTGATCTTGTATCGTTTTAATTATTTTTGGATGGCAATGCCCTTGATTTACAGCAGAATAAGCAGACAAAAAGTCGTAGTACTTTTTACCTTCAACGTCCCATAAATAAACACCTTCTCCTTTAGCTAATACAACTGGAAGTGGGTGGTAGTCATGAGCTCCGTATTGAGCTTCTAAATCTAAATGATACTGTGAGTTTTTTTGGATAGTAGATTCCATATTAAATTTTTTTAACGTTTTTAATACAAATTCCTTCTTATAATGTTGGGAGAGAAATCATCCAAGACAAACTTACAATTAATCTAATTATAAAAAATTAAATCTTGTTGAATAATTCTATTGCGCAAACAGTTTATAAAACCTTATTTTTACGCCATGGGAAGACGTAGTAAAAATGAACTATTCGAAGGAGTAAAAGTTGTAGACACAGCATCAAAAGGCAAGACCGTTGCCAAGACTGATGAGGGTGCCATTATTTTCTTAACCAGCGGGGTACCTGGTGATGTTGTAGACATCGCTACCTACAAAAAAAGAAAAGGTTTTTACGAAGGCAATATTGTGAAATTCCATACCCTTTCAGAACATAGAACAGAACCCGTATGTGAGCATTTTGGCGTATGCGGAGGTTGCAAATGGCAACATATGAAATACGATGCTCAGCTGCTTTTCAAACAAAAGGAGGTGTCGGAAAACTTAAAACGAATTGGCGGCCTAGAGCTTCCTGAACTCAAGCCCATCCTCCCCGTTGAAAACCCGTATTGGTATCGTAATAAAATGGAATTTTCCTTTTCAAACCAACGATGGCTTACCAAAGAAGAAGTAGATTCTGGAGCTGAATTTAATCGCAATGCTCTAGGCTTTCATAAGCCTGGAATGTGGGATAAAATCGTTGATGTATCGACCTGTCATCTACAAGCCGATCCTTCCAATGCTATTCGGAATTTTGTCCGAGCCTATGCACATGAAAATAGTGTTACTTTTTTCGACCCTAAAAACAAAGCTGGGTTTTTACGAAGTCTTATGATTCGAACTACTTCGACCGAAGAAGTGATGATCGTTCTTCAAGTATTCCACAAAGAAGACACTATCCTATTTCCCCTACTCGACGCAGTTGCACAAGAATTTCCAGAAATCACTTCCTTACAATACGTTATCAATGGAAAGGCAAATGACACCCTATACGATCAAGAAATTGTTTGCTACAAAGGGCAAGACTACATTACCGAAGTAATGGAAGCCTTACAATTTAGAATTACTGCAAAATCATTTTACCAAACCAATTCGCTTCAGGCATATGAATTGTATAAGGTTGTTCGTGAACTTGCCGATTTACAAGGCGACGAATTGGTCTATGACTTATATACAGGAACAGGTACCATTGCTCAATTTGTTGCACAAAAAGCACAAAAAGTTGTTGGTGTAGATGTTGTCCCCGATTCTATTAATGCTGCGAAATCCAATGCAATTCACAATAAAATAGATAATGTCTTTTTTGAAACCGGTGATATGAAAGCGATTTTTACAGAAGAATTCATTGAACGTCACGGAAAAGCTTCGGTTGTAATTACCGATCCACCTCGTGATGGAATGCATAAAGACGTTGTACAACAATTATTAGACCTTAGTCCAGATCGTATTGTATATGTGAGTTGTAACAGTGCCACCCAAGCGCGTGATTTATCGTTGATGAAAGAACAGTATCGTTTGGTTGCCTCACAAGCAGTTGACATGTTTCCGCAAACGCATCATGTAGAAAATGTTGTACTTTTGCAGAAGATATGATGAAAAACCGATGTGCCCCTTTCGTATTCCTTCTCTTATGTAGCTACCTTATTAGTAGCTGTGAAAAAGATGATATCTGCTTGATCGAAACACCGAGTACGCCCAGGCTTATCGTTCGCTTATTTGACAAAGACAATCGCCTTAATCCTAAAGCAGCTGACTCCATCACGATTTATGGCGTTGGACAAGAACGGGCATTGGTTACCCTAACTACCGATTCTCTAGTACTTCCTCTAAAAACCCAAACGGCTTTTACACAATATGCGTTTTTACTCAAAACGAGTACCGTGAGTACTACTGTAGGCGACACCTTACAGTTTAACTACAGTCGTTATGATGAATACCTTAACCGATCGTGTGGTTATCGTGCAAATTTCATTCTAGATGATAATCTTATATCCTATCCAACTGCCGCACCAAATTGGATAGAATCCTTTGAAATATTAATTGACACCGTTTCCAATGAACAACAGACTCACCTGGCTATTTATCATTAGCAGCTTGTTTTTGAGTTGGGGAACCATTGCTCAAGAAAAAGAAGAAGTAAAACCTAAAAAAGAAAGAAAAGAGCCTATTACCTATGCCTTAAGAGCAGGTATTGACCTCTACAAGCCTATACGTTCACAATTTGACAAAGAGTATCAAGGTCTGGAAATCGTTGGAGATCTTAAAGTTGGAGAACGCCTGTACGTCGCTGCAGAAATCGGAAACGAACAAAGAACCATTCAATCCGAACAATTGAATTTCTCTACTTCAGGGAGCTATATCAAAATAGGGATAGATTATAATATGTATAACAATTGGGTTGGGCTGAACAATGATATTTTCATCGGTCTTCGATTAGCAAGAAGTATTCATAAACACACGCTAAACGACTATCTAGTTTATATAACGCATCACTATTGGGATACTCCAACAACCAGCGCTGGATTTGCCAATGGCGAAAGAGAAACGTTGAGTACCGGGTGGATTGAAGTTATTTTTGGAACTAAAATAGAAATTACATCCAAATTCTACTTAGGCTTGAGTTTACGCGTTCATCGGATTCTTACAGACGCTCAGCCTGTGAATTTTGGAAACCTGTATGTTCCAGGATTCAATGCGGTAACCGACCAAAATAAATTTGGTGCCAGTTTTAACTATACACTCACCTACTCCCTCCCTTTTCGCTTCAGAAAAGCTAAAGCTCCCGAGGCTCCTTAACCAACGGAATTTTAATGTACAGTTTTCCTTTTTCTACCAAAAATTTAGGTGAGAATACACTTGCGATCAAGGCTGAAAAGGCAATCAATGGGATATATGACATTGGAATTAATGTGCCAATTATTGTTTTAACTAAAACAAATAAAAGTCCAAAACAAATGAGATTAAACAACAGGGCTTTTGTTTTTACATTCATGATTCTTCTTGGTTTAATTTATGAAGTTTCTTGGTTCCTTTATAAATAGAGTAAAGCGATAATCTAGTTTCCAACTTCCCATTAAAAAGTTTAATTTTACGCGTAGGACGCAATCCAAGATGCTTTAGAGCTTCCATATTTGCACTGATTAGCCAGGCTTGAGTATCGGGGTATTTCTGTTTCAACGTATCTCCTATTTCTGCATAAAACTGATTCATGTCCCCTTCTAAACGTTCCCCATAGGGTGGATTGCTGACAATATGCAAAGGGCGATCAGTTTCTTTTTCTGCATAGAGAAAATTGTTTTTTTCGATCGTAATGAATTCATCTAAATTGGCATTACGAATATTTTCACGTGCTTTTTCTATCGCTGACGGTGCTTTGTCAAAACCCGAAATAGTACCCGCTAAACCTCTTATTTTACCAATCTGAGCTTCTTCAATTTTATAAAATAATTCTTCATCCCAGTCATTCCATTTTTCAAAAGCAAATTCCTTGCGGTTGATGTTTGCCGGAATATTACAAGCCAACATAGCAGCTTCTATTAATACGGTTCCACTACCACACATGGGGTCTAAAAAATCGACTGTTTGGTCCCAGCCCGATAACATGATAATCCCAGCTGCTAAAACTTCATTCAGAGGAGCAATATTGGTGGCGGTTCTATACCCTCTATGATGAAGAGAGCTTCCCGAACTGTCTAAAGAAATGGTACATATATCCTTGTCAATATGGATGTTGATTCGAAGATCTGGATGATCAAGATTTACATCCGGTCGTTCGCCTGTATCAGCTCTAAAACGATCTACAATAGCATCTTTTGCTTTTTGGGAAACATATAGCGAATGGGTGAAATTTTCTCCAAAAACGACACTATCGATTGCTAAAGAGTTTTCTGGAGTAAGATAATCTTGCCATGGAAAGTCATACACCATATTATACAACTCATGCTCGTTGGTTATTCGAGCTGTATGAATGGGTTTTAAAATTTTCAATGCTGTACGCAAACTCATATTGGCCTTATACATAAAGCCCTTATCTCCAGCAAAATGGACTACACGATTACCTTCCTCTACATCTTGAGCACCCATATTTTTGAGCTCTTCAGCTAACAAGCCTTCCATTCCATAGAATGTTTTGGCCAACATTTTAAAATTACTTTCCATTCCCTTTTTTATTGCTATCAAAAATAGTTTAATTTTGCCCAATAAACGAAGGGAAACCTAACCTTCACAAATCCTTTATGCAGCTCAATTTATTACTCCCCTTTATTGCCGTCTTTTTTGGAGCAGTTATTGCCTTGTACTTTCGACCAAAGGCTCCACTAGGGATGAAGCTTATTCTTGCATTTAGTGGTTCTTTTCTTTTATCCATTATCGTTATTGATATGCTGCCGCATATTTTTGAAGACCCAAGTAATAATCCTGGAATTTGGATTATGATCGGAATTGTATTTCAAATTTTATTGGAGTTATTTTCAAAGGGAGCAGAACACGGACATACGCATCATACAAAAAGTAATAAACTTCCTTGGGTTCTTATTAGTAGCCTGTGTATTCATGCCTTTATGGAAGGAATGCCGCTTACCCAACAACCCGAGCTTTTAATCGGAATTATAGTACATAAAATTCCAATTGGAATGGTTATTACCCTATTACTTTGGGAAACACAAACACCAAAGTATCAAAAGGTCTTGGCCTTATTCATTTTCGCGATCATGACTCCTCTGGGTGGCTTTGTAAAAGAAAACATACTGGCATTTGAATCTATAACAACAACTATTGATGCAATTGTGGTTGGTGTTTTACTTCACATATCAACTACCATTCTTTTTGAAAGTTCAGCAGGTCATGTCTTTAACATTAGAAAATTCATTGCAATCCTAACTGGGATCTTTATTGCAGCTATTTTGTAAAACGATATTTTACCGAATATTACACCAAGCATACCATCTATAAATTCATTACGACCATTTACTACACCCTATATTGGGCTTGACTCCACTTTGAGGCATCTTTACAGTAATAAACAAGGAAATACTAATACAAAAGTACATATTTGAACTTAACCTAAGTTAATTTTTTGTTCTAAGAACCCTGCAAAGCCCCCCCTTTGCAGGTTTTTTTTCAAATAATCAGCTCCTCTAATAGTCTTTCCAAACTTTAATTTAACTATATCTATATATGATTACTTCAAATTTCTTTGGTACCCAGTTCACCTATTTTTTAAGCGTTCTAATTACAATTACATTTTTACTTTCATGTGAAAGTGAAGAGGATTTTAGCTGTATTATTGACTCTAACACGCCTATTGAAAAAAAGATTCAGCTTGATGATTTTGACCGACTCGGCCTATATATTGAAGGGAATGTAACCATTAGGCAAGGAAAAGAAGCCTCTATTACCCTAAAAGGAGACAGCGCGTTAGTAGACAGTCTCTATACAGGTGTAGAAAACAAAAAATTAATTATTGAACTACGATCACCTTATTGCACTCCTACCATTCCTTTGGAAATAATAATCACAACTCCTCAAATAACAGAATTTACCTTAGCAGAAAAAAGCCATACTGTAGTTACCGATTTTAAAAACCAACAGAAGTTGAAAATTCAAATAAACAGCAATAGCCGTGTTGAATTGAACGAACTTGAAGGGTTAAATGAATTGGATATTAGCCTACAAGAAGGTGCGCATATCATATGCCATAAAAAAATAAAAGAAGTGGCTCTTTTAAGAGTCAATATCAAAGGGAATGGTTCTTTGAACGGTTACTCTATTATAGCCCAAGATGTAAAAATTACTATAGAAGGCAGAGGAAGTTGTGAAGTCACCGCACTAAGTCGCCTAGAAGTGGATATCGTAGGCAACGCCAATGTGTATTGTATGGGAATGCCTAAGATTCACAAGCGCGTTACGGGGAAAGGTGATGTTCACTTTACAAACTAAGTTTTAACCGAATTTCCTCCAAAGCTTTAAGAACAATAGGAATATCTGACCAAATAACAAAATGATCGCGTACTGCGTCATAATACAGCACAGTATCAGCATCTGGGATTTTAGATTGCAAATAGACAACCGATTCAGGAGCTACTAAAACATCAGCTCCTCCTTGAATAAAAAATAGTGGAATTCGGATATTAGCAAGTTGTATTTCCAATGCATTTAAATCATCTGAAAGACGTAGCATTTCATTATTACTGGCTTGGAAAAAAGGAGCAATTAGATATTGAAGTGGAGAATTTAAAACTCGATTATACCATTTAGGTTTTTGAAAAGGAGCGGCTATGGTTCCAGCGATACTGAGCACAGCTGCAACTTGATCTGGATAAGCAGCCCCAACTTGAAGTGCCAATGCACCACCATAAGAATGCCCAGCAACAACGCATGGAGAACAATACCGATCCATTACAGGTTTTAGATAATTACTTTGTTCTGCTAATGAATAGGATCCTTTGATTGTAGTTTGATGGTACGGAATTCGATCTATTGTAATTATAAAATAGTTTGTATAAACTTCTGGCTGAACCATCAATTCCTTCCAAGCGGTCCAATCTCCAGGAGAGCCATGAATTAAAAGTAATGGGGTCTTAGTCGAATCGCCATAGGTGACATAATAGAGTGTTCCTTCATCGAATACAGTTTTGTGCTCTTCAGGTTGAAAACCTATTGTGTCAAAATGATCCGTAAGTTCTGAGAGGGTAGTTTGCTGCTCCATTAAATGGGTTAACCCCATAGCAAGTAGTACCAAAATAAAAAGGATTCCAAATACCCATCCTGTTATTTTCTTAACGTATCTCAATTAATTAGCAATATTTCATTAATCATAAATGCATGAGAAAGCGCACCAGCCAATACCCATATATGCCAAATAGCGTGTGCTTCTTTATAACCTTTCCAACGATAAAAGAAAACTCCAATGGTATAACAAGATCCTCCTAAAATTAAAAAGATAAAAGCATTTGTAGAAAACAACTCCCATACCGTTTGAGCATCTAAAAGAATGAACCAACCCATTCCGAGATACATTATTAAGGATAGGATTTCAAATCGACCAGTAAAGAAAATTTTAAAAACAAAACCTACAGCAGCAATACTCCAAACACCCGTTAAAATCCAAACACCCGAAGTCTCATAGAGTAAGGTTAGCGTAACTGGAGTGTAGGTTCCAGCGATTAAGAATAAAATAGCAATGTGATCAACTTTACGCCAAGTCAGTTTGACATCTCCTGAGGTGGCATGATACAAGGTGGAAGCTGAAAATAAAAAAACTAACGAAAAACAGTAGACCCCTAAAGCGATTAACACCCTTGGTTGTTCGGATGAATGTTGAGTGAAAAAATAAATAGAAACCCCAATCCCAAGAATTACACCTAAAGCATGAGTAAAAACATTCCATCGTTCTGTTGGGTCTATAAATTTTAACATATTCTTTTAAATTATTAACTAAATGTAGTGTAACATTTTATTTCTAAGGGCGTCTTATAAATAAATAATTAATCATGAGAATCAGCCCCCTTTTCTTATTATTCCCTTTTCTTGCTTTTGCACAAAATACACTTCCAACCTTTGATGGAGTTGTCAATCCTGAAGAGTGGAGTTCTGCCGAGAAACACACCATTGAATATGAAATCAGTCCCGGAAACAACACACCTTCGCCAGTAGCGACAGAAGCCTATATTACTTATGGGGTTTCTGATCTGTATGTCGGTTTCATTGCCTATGCCGATATGAGTACCTTACGTTCGTCGATTCGAAACCGAGATGAAGGATACCAAGATGATTTTGTTATGATTGGAATTGATACTTACGGTGACGGACGTTATATGGTTAGCCTCGGAGCAAATGCAGAAGGCAATCAACTCGATTTAAAATTCCTACCTAGTGGTAATGACGATACATCTTACAATGTTTCTTATGAATCCAAAGCGTCAAAACATCAAGATGCTTATCATGTTGAATTAAAAATTCCTTTCAGTGTTTTGCAGTTCAAAAACAAACCAACTGTGAAATGGAATATTTTATTGTACCGATCGACCTACACTGCAGACAGTCGAAGTCAAAACATCAATTTCCCAATCGACTTAAACAATCCTTGTTTGGCTTGTCAAACTCCCGTTAGTTTAACCCTCAATAACATCAAAGCAAAAAACAGAGTCGAGTTTTTACCCTATGTTTATGGCGGTCTATCTGGTGAACGTGAAGACAATACGCTTAAATTTGGTAAATTCAATAAAACGATTGGTTTGAGTGGACTCGTAGATCTAAACAATGTTACCTCTTTGGAGTATGCCATCAACCCTGACTTTTCACAAGTAGAAGCAGATGCTTCTCGGATTGTTGCCAACAACACCTTTGCAATTGCCTTTCCTGAACGGCGAGCATACTTTAACGAGGGGAACGACATCATAAGTTCTAATCTCAGAACCGTTTATACACGATCCATTAATCAACCCCTACTATCAACCAAATTAATCAGTCAAGGAGAACACGACCGCATTTATTGGTTGGCTGCATATGATGAAGCTTCGCCCTACCTTATTGGTGGAGAAAACGGGTCTTATTTCGGAGAAGGGACCGCTGCTTATTCAAGCATATTCAAGTATCAACGCACCTACAAACAGGGAACTAACATCAGCTTTATAAGTACCAATCGCTTTTTTAAAGAAAAAGGATCGGGTCATATTTTCGGATTGAGTGGTTTGTGGCGTTTAGGAGAGAACATAACCGCAGAATTAGAGATCAATAAGAGTTTCACCAAAGAACCCAATGCAGATTGGATCGATGAAGCCAATGAGGATAACGATATCATTAGCGGAAAAACAGTTGCCCTAGATGGTGAAAATTTACGAGGTGATGGACTCTATTTCTCTCTAGAACGCAATACTAAAAATTGGAATACAGAATTAGAGTATAGTCAAAAATCTCCCTTGTACCAGACTCCTTTAGGTTTTGTAACTCAAAACAATGTTCGAGCTTTAGAATTCGAACAAGGGTATCAGCATTTTTTTAAAGAAGATGCATTCTTAAAGCAAATGAATTTTAGTTTAGAAACTGAATTCAGATTCAACTACCAAGGTTTAAAGAAATATAGCAGTGTAGATGCTGGAGCTTATGTTCAATTTAGTGGTAACGTAGAGTCGTTTGCAGGTTACTCTCACGTACTCAATGAAGAGTATGAAGGTTTTGATGCAAAAGGAATGGACAATTTTGAATTATTTGTTCGATTTAATCCTTCAGAAAAAATTCAGTTAAGAGCCTTTACCTCTATTGGAGAATCCATTTTCTATGTTGAATCTGCTGTTGGAAATAATTTTTTCATCGGCACATTCAATAGTTTTCAGGTTACTTCACAATTGCGTATCAGTCCCTCGTTTCGATACACACATTTGAAAAATAAAGAAGATGGGAGTTACTATCTAAAGGGTTATATCGGTCGTTTGAATGTCAATTATCAGTTCAACAAAACTCTTTCTTTTCGAATCATTGGAGAATACAACGACTTTGATGAAGCCTTTTTTTACCAGCCATTATTCAAATGGAATCCCAATCCGTTCACTATTTTTTATATTGGTGGAACCAATGGATATTCTAGAATTGATAATCAGTCACGTTTTTCTATCGATAACTCTCAGATTTACATGAAGTTTCAGTACCTTTTTTCTTTATAAACAAAGAACTGAAAAACAGCACGGAATAACCTACCGTGCTACTTGTATGAATCCCCTAAATCTTATCGATCACATGAATATTGCTTTAGTAACTGGTGCCGCCAATGGTTTAGGAAAAGCCTATGCAATTGAACTTGCAAAATCAGGATATCATACCCTCCTACTCGATTTACCCCAAACTGGGCTTGAGTCTCTTTGCGACAAAATAGTAAATGAATTCGGAACTCAATCGGTTTTCTATGAAATAGACTTGACACAAACAAAACAGATTATTGAAGTTTGTCAAAACATTAATGAGCAATATGAGGTTTCGATTTTAATTAATAATGCCGGTATTGGTGGAACGCGACGGTTTGATGAAGTAGATTTTGACTATCTAAACACAATGATGCAGTTGAACATTAAGGCTCCAACTTTACTTACAAAATTACTAGTACCCAATCTTCAAAAACAGACTAAGGCATTTGTATTAAACGTATCTAGTATGGCAGCTTTTAGTCCAATGCCCTATAAAACAATCTACCCAGCATCGAAGAGCTACCTACTTTCATTGACCCGAAGTTTGCAAGAAGAATATAGAAGCAGCACCATCAGCTTTAGTGTGGTAACTCCAGGACCAATGAATACCAATCCCGAGGTATCAGAACGAATCAACAAACAAAGTAAAGCAGCACAAATGAGTCTGCTTGCACCTGAGAAAGTTGCTGAAATAAGCCTCAGAGGCTTATTCAATGGAAAGAAATTAATACTTTTGAATGGTCCAAACCGATTCAATTATATTCTATTGCATATCATTCCTTTAAATATTCGCATGTATCTATTGGGTAAAATAATGAAGCGAGAATTAAGCTCAAGCTCCAAATGAAAACAGTTTTCATTACCGGAGCAAATGGCTTGTTGGGCACCAACCTAACCCTTAAACTTCTTGAAGAAGGTTATAGCGTTAAAGCTTTGGTTCGCGACAAACAAAGTTTAATTCGCTTTTCCCACGAAAACTTAGAATTAATACAAGGCGATTTATCCGATCCAAAACATTTAAAGAACGTTAGTAAGGAGTGTACAATTGTTGTTCATATAGCTGCCAATACAAATCAAAATCTCTTGTATTTAAAAGACTATGAAGAGGCCAATGTTCAAGGAACTAAAAACATCATTGAAGCGTGCACAAGTAATTCGATTGAGAAACTGATCTATATCGGCACCGCCAACACCTATGGCTATGGATCTCTTGATGCGTTGGGAGACGAAACCAAACCCATGCGTTATCCGCATACGCTATCGTTGTATGCACAGAGTAAAGCCGAAGCACAAAAGTGTATCGATGTTGCTAGCTCAAAAATCAACATCGCAACCCTAAGCCCTACCTTTATGATAGGTGCTAATGATACCAAACCCAGTTCTGGGAAGTTAATCCTTGCCGTACTCAATAAGAAGATTGTGTTTTACCCTTCGGGTGGGAAAAATGTAGTCGCTGTAAACGATGTTGTTCATGGCATCATTAAGGCTTTTAGACTAAAAGAAAGTGGACGTAAATTGATCTTAGCAAACGAGAATCTAACCTACAAGGCCCTTTTCAAGAAAATAATAGAGCAAAACAAACAGCACACACTCTTGATTCCTATTCCCAATTTACTGCTCTTTGCTGTGGGGTTTCTGGGAGATGCTCTTCGATTTATAAAAATAAAAACAAGTGTGTCAAGCGCAAATTTAGCTGTTTTAAGAATCAATAATTTTTACGACAACAGCAAGGCTAAGAATGAATTGAACATGGATTTTACATCGATTGATGGAGCGATTGGGGAAGCTATTCGGTATTTTAAAGGGAAGTGATATTTTGAAATTAATTTACTTACAATATCTCATTCCCTAGAATTACTTTCACTTCATAACCAATTCAATCCTTATGAATTAATTGTATCTTAGAAGAAATCTAGAATGGTATATTCCACAAAAAAAAATGCTATGATATTCAATGTCAAAACTACCCGAAGAGCATAAATTCATTGATCTTTCTGACTATGGAAGACCATTCGCGAAAGTTATTGCCAACGCACTAAAGAACACTACATTCACTCCTATTCACGTTACAATTGCTTTTATAATAGCTGGCATATTCGCTATTTATTGTATTGTACTAGAGCATTATTGGTTAGCAGCTTTCTTTCTAATTCTAAAATCAATTCTTGACGCTGCAGACGGAGAATTGGCTCGCGTAAAACAAAAGCCATCCTATACAGGGCGTTATTTAGACTCGGTAGCTGATATTCTCTTAAATGCGCTATTCTTTATTGCCATAGGGTTTATCGCCAGCACGCCAATTTGGATTTGCATTGGTGCATTCTTAGGTTTGCAACTGCAGGGCACACTGTACAATTACTATTATGTGATTCTAAGAAATAAGTTTGATGGCGATACCACGAGTCGTGTATTCGAAAACAAAACACCAATTGCTCTCCCTGGAGAAAAACAAAAGCATGTGAATATTCTTTTTGGAATGTATAAAGTACTTTATGGCGCTTTCGATAAAACCATATATGCTTTGGATAGTAACGCTCACAAAGGAGCAGCATTACCAAAATGGTTTATGACCAGTGTTTCTACCTTTGGCTTGGGGTTTCAATTACTACTTATCGCTACATTACTTGTATTGGGTTTAAAGAGTTATATTCTTCCGTTCTTTCTAGTTTACACCCTTATGGTGCTTGTATTCATCGCAATTAGAAAATTATTCTACAAAAGCTAGAAGAAACAAATCCTCCTTCATTTTCACCTAAACTCAACTTGAAGTATACATATTAGACCTTCATGTTACAGTGAAAAGTTAGGTACATAAAGCTATGTTTGCTATATTTTTCTGATCTTTAGAATAAGTAACATAAAAATTCTAAAGAATGAATCTGTCAGAAAAACTTGGTTTCAACAAAACAACTAAACTTTTAATGATCCATGCCGACGATGCAGGCTTATCACATTCGGAAAATAGAGCCACGATAGAGTCACTAACAAACGGGATTGTGAATTCGTACAGTATAATGGTACCCTGTCCTTGGTTTTATGAAATGGCAGTATATGCAAAAAGTAATCCACAACATGACAATGGAGTGCATTTGACACTTACGTGTGAATGGGAAAACTATAAATTCGGACCCGTTCTGCCCATTTCAGAAGTGCCAAGTTTGGTAAATGAAGCGGGATTTTTTTATAAAAGCAGAGAAGAATTAAGAAGAAATGCCACTACTGAAGACATCAAGAAAGAACTTAAAGCTCAGATAGAAAAAGCATATGCCTTTGGGTTAAGCCCAACCCATATAGATTCTCATATGTATAGTGTAGGAATAAATACCGAGGTAATGAACGTATATCGAGCGTTGGGTAAAGAGTATGATTTACCCGTTTTAATCAGTAAAGAAATAATGAGAATGTCTGGCTTAGACCCTTTAGTAAACATCAAAGAGGATGATTTGGTTATTGATAGAGTTCATTATGGTGTGTTTAAGGATTTTGAGACTGGATTACTACAAGAATATTACAGCAATGTACTAGACAAATTAGATGCTGGCCTTAATATGATTTTAATACATCCAGCATATAATGACGATGAGATGAAAGGAATCACTATAAACCATCCGAACTACGGGTCTGAATGGAGGCAAATTGACTTGGAATCATTTACAAGTGAGGAGATTAAAGAAAGAATCAAGAAAAATAATATTCAACTCATTACATGGGGAGAAATAAAAGGTCTATGGAAATAATTATCTGTTTTCTTACGGCTTATTTCCTCTTTATTTCCTTGAGTTTATTGCAAAAAAAAGACCCATAACTTACGTTACAGGTCTTTGAAGAAGGCG
>PXYQ01000148.1 GCA_003023645.1 Candidatus Arcticimaribacter sp.
CAGCACTTTTCCAATAGGTTTTATTTTCTGCCATAAGACAATCTTAGATTATTCTATTTTTAATAGTGACATTTCCCACATTCCAGACCACCCATCTGAGCAGCTGTAAGTTGTTCAACACCGTATTTTTTTGATAATTGTTCGTGAATTTTTGTGTAGTACTCATTGCCTTCTACCTTCACGTTTGTTTCTCTGTGACAATTAATACACCAGCCCATTGTAAGCGGAGCGTATTGGTACATCACTTCCATTTCTTCCACAGGTCCGTGACACTTTTGACAAGCAATTTGACCTACTTGAACGTGTTGGGCGTGATTGAAATAAGCGAAATCAGGCAGGTTGTGAATACGCACCCATTTCACTGGCTCCGTTTTCCCTGTGTATTGTTGGTTCTCTTCGTCCCAACCTACTGCTGCGTATAATTTTTTAATTTCTTTCGTATAGAAATCTTTAGTGTATCCGTTGTCTAGATCTTCTTCTCCATTGTATTCAGCAATGTTTTGGTGACAGTTCATACAAACATTCAACGCTGGAATTCCAGAGTGTTTAGACACGCGAGCTGAAGAGTGACAATACTTACACTCTATTTCATTTGCTCCAGCATGAATCTTGTGAGAATAATGAATCGGTTGTACTGGCATATAGCCTTGGTCAACTCCAATTTGCATTAAGAAACCGTAAGCGAAGTATGCACTTGAAAGCAATAAAAGGATAACCGACATAAACACCAAGAAATGATTCTTAGCAAAAGCATCCCATAAAGGTCTTCTTGGTTCTTTAATTTCTTCTGCTACCAATTCAACACCGCTAGCGGTTGCGATTTTCTGAAGGGTCTTGTTAACTAAGAAAAGCATTACAACAAGAACAGTAAACACTAAGGCTAAAGCTGCTAGGATAAGATCGTTTGACACGCCGCTTGAAGCTACCTGAGTTCCAGCTGCCGGTGCAGTTCCTGGAGGTGGTGGTGGTGCAACATAATCTGTATAGGCTATTATGTTATCAATATCGGCATTAGACAATTGAGGAAAAGCGGTCATTGCTGATTTATTGTATTCTTCCCAAATAGCAATTGCTTGTGCATCTCCAGATTTAATCATAGCCGAGCTATTTTTAATCCAAGTGTACAACCATTCGCGATCGTATTTAGAAGAAACACCTCTTAGGGCAGGCCCTACGGCTTTTTTGTTGAGTTTGTGACAGGCTGCACAATTTGCATTAAATAATTTTTTCCCTGCCGCTGGGTCACCCTCTTGAGCAAACAATTGAGGTATAGAGAGCATTGCTACTACTGCTACCGCTAATAATTTACTAGTCAAAAGAGTGTAAAGGTTTGACTTCCTCATGCTTATATATAAAATTTGATTTTGATCAATTTATTTGTGTCTTTATCCGACTGCAAAAATAAGACATAGACTCGGTTTGTTAAAAGGTTATGACTTGCACTTGTATAATTTATATTGAGTCTAAATAACTTGTTAAGTTTGTTTAACTTCTTCCAATTATTGCCAGTTTTTTATTTCTTTGCAGTATGAGAACAATCAAACGAATTACTTTATTTTTTTTACTGCTTAGTGGCGGGATAGCATCGCAGGTTTTTGGACAAGACACTTTGGTTCAAATCAACCAAGATTCAAAAATCGAACAACTGGTAGCAATTAAAAAAGCGCTTGATTCTGAACGTTACAATGCGCAATACTTCGCAATTCAGCTATACTATGGCAACTATACAGCTGCTAAAAATATTGCACAAGCATTTTCAGGAGAATTTGAAGAAATAGAAACTTCTTTGGTTTTTGAGACACCAAATTATAAAGTACGTGTGGGACGTTTTAAGGACATCAACAAAGCAAACATGCTCCTTGAAGAGATTAAAAAAATCTATCCTGGAGCATTTTTACTAGAACCTAATAACTTATAGGGTTTTCTTAACGGCTACTTCTTGGAAGAATTCTATTACATCATCAATACGAATGTCGTTGTAATTCTTAACCTGAAGTCCACAGTCATATCCTTTAGCAACTTCCTTAACATCATCTTTGAAACGTTTAAGAGAACTTAGCGTTCCAGTATATTGAACAACTCCTTCACGAATAACTCGGATACTTGAGTTACGGAATATTTTACCAGAGGTTACCATACAACCTGCAATGGTTCCGATTTTAGAGATTTTAAAGGTTTCTCTAATTTCAGCATTACCTGATATTTCTTCTTTCATTTCAGGAGAAAGCATGCCTTCCATAGCATCTTTCACATCGTTGATCGCATCGTAGATGATTGAGTATGATCGGATATCGATTTCTTCTTTCTCGGCAAGCATACGTGCGTTACCCATAGGTCGAACATTAAATCCAATGATAATTGCATCTGACGCAGAAGCTAACAAGACGTCAGATTCTGTGATCGCACCAACTCCTTTGTGAATGATATTAACCTGAATTTCTTCGGTAGATAATTTTTGAAGGGAATCGGTAAGGGCTTCAACAGAACCATCCACATCACCTTTAAGGATCATGTTTAATTCTTTAAAGTCACCTAGTGCAATTCGTCTGCCTATTTCGTCTAATGTAATGTGACGTTGTGTACGAACATTTTGCTCACGAAGTAATTGCGTTCTTTTTGCTGCAATTTGTTTCGCTTCACGTTCGTCTTCAAGAACATTGAAATTGTCACCTGCTTGCGGTGCACCATCAAGTCCTAAAACAGATACAGGCGTTGAAGGAGGAGCAGTTTCTATTGTTTTCCCTCTTTCATCGAACATGGCTCTAACTTTACCACTGTGCTTTCCAGCAAGAAGGTAGTCTCCTACATTCAGCGTTCCTGTTTGAACCAGGATAGTAGATACATATCCACGACCTTTATCGAGGTATGCTTCAACTACTGTTCCTTTTGATTTTCTATTTGGATTTGCTTTAAGCTCTAATAATTCAGCTTCAAGCAATACTTTTTCTAATAATTCTTTTACACCAGTACCTTTTAAAGCCGAGATATCTTGGGATTGGATTTTTCCACCCCAATCTTCAACCATAAGGTCCATTTGAGCAAGTTTCTCTTTAATCTTTTCAGGATTAGAAGTTTCTTTATCAACTTTGTTGATTGCAAAAATGATAGGCACACTAGCTGCCTGAGCATGACTAATTGCTTCTTTGGTTTGCGGCATGATATCATCATCCGCTGCAATTACAATAATTGCAATATCCGTTACTTGAGCTCCACGAGCACGCATCGCCGTAAAGGCTTCGTGACCTGGAGTATCCAAGAATGTTATTTTTTGTTTATTCTTAAGTATTACAGAATACGCTCCGATATGTTGGGTTATACCTCCAGATTCTCCTGCAATTACATTCTCGCTTCGAATATGATCTAAAAGCGATGTTTTACCGTGATCTACGTGTCCCATAACGGTAACAATAGGTGCACGAGCAATAAGATCTTCTTCTTTTTCCTCAACTTCGTCTGTAAAGTTTTCTTCAAGATCACTCTTTACAAAGTCTACTTCAAAGCCAAACTCATCAGCAACAATGCTTAAGGTTTCAGCATCCAAACGCTGGTTCATGGTAACCATGATTCCAAGAGACATACATGCAGATATAATTTGAGTACCACTAACTTCCATTAAAGTAGCTACTTCACCTACAGTAATAAATTCTGTTACTTTGATGATTTTGCTATCAGCCTCTAATTGTGCTAATTCTTCCTCCGTTTTTTGACGGTGTTGAACACGCTTATCTCTTCT
>PXYQ01000149.1 GCA_003023645.1 Candidatus Arcticimaribacter sp.
GCTTACTACGAATCATTACACGAAACCCCGTTAATTGCAAATACCATTGCACGTAAAAAATTATTTGAAATGAATCGTGTTATTTCGGATACAGCAGAATACGGATGTTACTTATTCGATCATGCTTGTAAGCCTATGCTTACTGAGTTTATGAAGAAAATCAATACGGATGTTATCGGAACTGCATATGCTGAAGATCAAAGTAATGGTGTAGATAATAAGCAACTCATTGACATCAATGAAATCATACGTTTTCACCCAATCGAAATGATCGGTTACGAACTTCGTGATTCTATGACAGCAATGAAGAAAATAGTTTAACTATTGCATAAGAAACCCACTGTTTTAGGAGCTCAAAAGGCACTACAAGTACTTTCTGCTGTAGTGCAAGAGACTCCATTGCAATTTAACAAACGCTTATCTGAAGCATTATCAGCTTCCATATTTCTTAAAAGAGAAGACCAACAACAGGTGCGATCTTTTAAGATAAGAGGCGCATTCAATAAGATAAACGCACTCGATCCAAAAGAACTTGAAAAAGGAATTGTTTGTGCAAGTGCTGGAAATCATGCACAAGGCTTCGCTTTTTCTTGTAACCAATTGCAGATTACTGGAATTGTATACATGCCGATTCCAACACCAAATCAAAAGGTGGAGCAGGTAAAAATGTTTGGTGGTTCTTATGTTTCTATTGTTTTAGTCGGAGACACCTACGATGATTCACAGCAGGCAGCACTTGCCCATTGCAAAAAAGACGGATTAGCTTTTGTTCATCCGTTTGATGATGTTGATGTAATTGAAGGGCAAGCAACTATTGCTATCGAACTAATAGAGCAAGCAAAAAAACCTTTGGACTATGTATTTGTTCCCATTGGTGGCGGAGGCTTGATTTCGGGAATTTTAACGGTCTTCAAAGCGTTATCTCCCCAAACAAAAATCATTGGAGTGGAGCCTCTAGGCGCACCTTCCATGAAAGTTTCTCTTGAAAACAAGAAAAATACGAGGCTTCAAAAAATTGATAAATTTGTTGATGGTGCTGCTGTTCAACAGGTAGGGAACTTAAGTTTTGAAATCTGTGTAGAACATCTTGATGCCTGTATTACGGTAGATGAGGGACGAATTTGCCAAGAAATTTTAGACTTATACAATAAAGAAGGTATCGTTGCTGAACCTGCTGGTGCATTGGCTATTGCAGCTATGGATCAATACGCTTCTGAAATTAAAGGAAAACAAGTTGCTGCAATTTTGTGTGGTGGAAATAACGATATTACTCGTACTCCAGAAATTGAGGAACGTGCCTTACTCTATGCTCAATTAAAGCATTATTTTATTGTTCGCTTTCCACAACGTGCTGGTGCTCTAAAAGATTTTGTTACTCATGTTTTAGGGTCAGATGATGACATCACTCATTTTGAATTTTCTAAAAAAACAAACCAACATTTTGCCCCTGCGGTAGTTGGAGTTGTCCTGAAAAAGGAAACAGATTTTGTTCCGCTTATGGAGCGAATGAAAACCCAAGGATTTTTTGGGGAATACCTTAACGATAAGCCCGATTTATTTGATTTCTTAAAAAATTAAGGGAAGCACAAATTCAAAAACTGCTATTAAGAGTACTACCGCAATACAGTTGATTATAATTCCAACCCGAGCCATTTCATGTACTTTAATAAATCCGCTTGCAAATACAATTGCATTAGGAGGTGTTGCCATGGGCAGCATAAAAGCACAACTGCTTGCCATGGTAACTGGGATTAACAAATAAAGTAAGGGTATTTCAAGACCAAGTGCTATTCCTGCTACTACAGGTGCTAATACAGCTACGAGAGCTACGTTGCTCATCAATTCAGTCATAAAGAGCATCAGAATGATTAAGAACGATGCTGTTAGGAGTATACTGAAGTTACCATCGGCTATATAGGTTGTAATCAACGATACAATTCCTGTTGCTGACATTCCCTTAGCTAGTGCAAGTCCTCCTCCAAAAAGAATGAGAATCCCCCAAGATAACTTTTGCGTATCCTTCCATTCTAAAATAAAATCACCTTTTTTCAAATCAAAAGGAATAGCAAAAAGTGCTACGGCTCCTAAAATACTGATTACGGTGTCCGACAGTTTTAACCCTGGAAAGACCGAATTAATTAAGGTCCTAAAAATCCATAGCGATACCACAATTCCGAATACCCAAAGAACTTGTTTTTCTTTAGGTTTGATTGGGCCAAGTTTTTCAAGTTCATTGTCAATGACTTCTTGAGAGGCGCTAAACTGAAGACCTTTTGTAGAAAACATTCCGTACACCAATACGAGATAAATTATAGTAATCATTATGATTGCAAACGGCAGACCGATCGCCATCCATTTCACAAAAGAAATCTGTATCTGATATTCATTTTCTAAAAGCCCTATGAGCACTGAGTTTGGAGGAGTTCCAATAACAGTAGCAATTCCTCCAGCATTAGCCGAAAATGCAATCCCGAGCATAACACTTAGTGCAAAATTTCGTGTTTGTTTTGTTGAAGATTCTTGTTGGTCAATCAGCAAGTTAATTACAGATAACGCAATGGGGAGCATGACTACTGTACTTGCAGTATTACTGATCCACATACTCATAAACGCGGTTGCGATCATAAAACCCAAAATAACTTTATTGGGTGAGGTTCCAGTTTTTTTTATAATCGTTAGGGCAATCCTTCGGTGTAGGTTTACTTTTTCAAGACCCAAAGCTAAAACAAATCCTCCGAAAAACAGAAACACAATTGAGCTTCCGTAGTTTGCGCCAACATCATTTACAGCCATCACCCCAGTCAATGGAAATATGATCAAGGGGAGTAAAGCGGTTACGGAGATTGAAACAGCTTCGCTAATCCACCAGCTTACCATCCAACTAGCCGTAGCAAGAACTGCTGCTGCTTCAAATGATAAACTATCAAATGGAAAATTGAGAACAGTTATAAAAAGTAAAGGACCTGCGAAGAGTCCAATTTTTTTAGAAAGAGGATGTGTATGCATATTGAATTTGGTTGCATTTTGAACTTAAAGATACTTGAGTTTTAATGGACTAACAACTTTTTCTTCTAACTAATTTTTAATATTTTTGACAGTAATTGACTTTCGAATTAAACACATTTCGTTTGGTTTTCAGTCCGTTATTTCAGTTCTTTCCTTTTTCATTCGATATTCACAATATAAACCTTAACTTAGTTTAATATTATTGCAAAAAAGTTAAACAAAATTTCATTATGACGCAGCTTTCTGAAAATGCTAGTATGGTATCTCCACAATTTAAAAACCACATTCACTGTAACGAGTACTTAGTAGATGGAGTTCTGCATACTTGGAACGGTGCTACCTCTGAGGTGTATTCGACAATACATTCCGAAGGTAAAGATGGTCAAGTTGGACCAACACTTTTAGGTTCTATTCCCGACATGGAAACAGATGCAGCTTTAGCAGCATTAGGTGCTGCCGAAAAGGCCTATAACAGAGGTCAGGGTGTCTGGCCTACCATGAAAGTTAAAGATCGGTTACGATGCTTGACAACCTTTGCTGAAAAAATGAAAGATTCTCGAGAGCAAGTAGTAGAATTGCTGATGTGGGAAATAGGTAAAAATAAAGCAGATTCTTACAAAGAATTTGATCGAACGGTTGATTATATTTTCGATACCGTAGAAGCTTACAAGAAATTAGATCGCAAAAGCG
>PXYQ01000031.1 GCA_003023645.1 Candidatus Arcticimaribacter sp.
GAGGTATGCCCATTCCTAAAGGCGAGCATCTCATAGAATTCACTTTTGATCCTCCAGTAGTTCGATTAGGTGGAAGAATTCAGTGGATCAGTTTCCTTGTTTTTATGAGTTTGTTTGCTTTTGGGGTACGAACTAAGTTCAAAAGCAATACCTTATAGGTTATGGGAATTATTGCTCGACAGTCTTTTTATAATATCCTCAGCATACTCTTTGCCTTTGCTTTAGGAGGGATCAATACCATTGTGTTTTATCCGCGTATAATGGGGCCCGAATTTCATGGCCTTATTGGAGCACTCTTAGCCAATTCAAACATCATACAGCCCTTATTTGCTTATGGAATACAGTTCACCATAATCAAGTATTATTCTGCCTGTACAACCAAACGCGAACGAGACAATCTACTTGTATTCTCAGTAGTCTTGCCTTTGATCGTTATTTTGCCCCTAGTAGGTTTGGTATATCAATTTGACTCCATCAGTGCTTTTGTCTTTTCTGAAGATTCTCCAGCTGGAGATTTTTTGTTTTTAATTTTTAGTGTTGCAACTGCAACGGCCTATTTCGAGATTTTTTATAGCTGGTTGCGTATTCAAAAAAAGACAGTTTTCGGTAACTTCTTGAAAGAAGTATATCAACGGGTAATGATTACCGTTTTATTAACCTTTTACTTTTTGGGATGGCTCGACTTTGACGATTTTATAATCGCTTTGATTGTAGGCTATTTTTTACGTCTTCTACTCATTCTAAGCTATGCCTTGTGGGTATATCGACCTAAAATTTATTGGGAACTACCAAAAAACCTAAAGGTATTGTTGCGTTATTGTAGCTATATCTTTTTAACAGGTTTCTCAGCTAGTATTATTTTAGATTTGGACAAGTCCATGATTGAGCAATTGCTTAAACCTGAATACGTATCTTTTTATATGGTTGCAATTTTTATTGCCGCAGTAATTGACGCGCCATCTCGTGCGATGGTTCAAATTGTTAGCCCAATGGTTGCTGAGGCACTAAACACAAAGGATAAAGTACGTTTAGAAGAGCTACTGAAGAGAAGTTCGCTAAACTTATTACTAGTCTCCGGCTTGCTGTTCGTTTTGATAACAACTAATCTAGATGATATTTATCGTTTAATTGAACTGTTGAATGCGCAGAGGGGCTATGCAGCTGGTTTGCCTATAATTTTACTGATTTCTTTTTCCAAGCTTTTTTCAGCATCTTTAGGATGCTTAAACAACATCATTACCAATTCTGAACACTACCGCTATTTGTTGTTGTTTTCAGTGGCAGCTGCTTCTCTGGCAGTGATCTTGAATATTCAATTCATTCAAGCTTATGGTTTTGTTGGAGCAGCATTAGCAACCTTAATTGTTGTAACACTTTTTAATTTCCTCAAAATTGTTTTGGTATATTACAAGTTTAAGATCCACCCTTTTGGTATAAAATCCATCTGGGTTTTGTTATTAATCCTAGTTCTATACGGAATCTTCTTCAATGTAAATTTGGATTTACATCCATTACTAACAATTGCTATAAAGTCAACCTTGGCTGGAGTACTGTACTTGGGGGTGAGTTATTTTTCGGGAATGTCAGTGGAAGTAAACCGAGTGATTGACGGATACTTTAAGAAAAACAAATAGCCTGCAGCTCCCTGCAGGCTATTAAACAAAATCATTAAACCAATAATCTAATTATGAAAACTAACTAAACTATTATTACACTTTCAATTACTGTGCCAAAGCTTAATTTAGAATGTTAGTGTTATGTTAATTAGGACTTTAATTTTTTCTTTAAATAGTTTCCTGTAAAAGATGCTTTAATTTTTGAAAGTTCCTCAGGTGTTCCTTCCCCTAAAAGAGTTCCGCCTTTATTACCACCTTCAGGGCCTAAATCAATAACATGATCTGCGCATTTGATCAAATCGATGTTGTGCTCTACAACAATGAGTGAATGTCCTTTTTCTAGAAGTGCTTCAAATGAAGTTAATAGTTTCTTGATATCGTGAAAGTGAAGACCAGTAGTTGGTTCATCAAAAATGAACAGGATTTTATCTCGATGATCTCCTTTTCCTATAAATGATGCTAGTTTGATTCGTTGGGCTTCTCCTCCAGAAAGAGTAGCAGAAGACTGACCAAGTGAAACATAACCCAAGCCTACCTTTTGTAGTGGAGAAAGTTTTTTAACGAGTTTGGTTTGTGCATATTCTTCAAAGAAAGCAATTGCATCATCTACGGTCAATCCGAGTATATCATCGATGGATTTTCCTTCAAATTTCACTTCTCGCACTTCTTTCTTAAATCGTCTTCCTTTGCAATGTTCACACTGAAGAACAACGTCCGCCATGAATTGCATTTCAATGGTTACGGTTCCTTCTCCTTTACATGCTTCACAACGCCCACCATCTACATTAAATGAAAAATGCTTGGCTTGATAGTTTCTCATTTTTGAGAGTTGTTGACTAGCAAATAAAGCTCGGATATCATCGTAGGCCTTAATATAGGTTACCGGATTGGAACGAGAAGATCGACCAATAGGGTTTTGATCTATAAATTCAACATGTTTGATGGAACTATAATTACCATCTAATTTTGTGAATTGCCCTGGTTTTTCAACGAAAATATCCAGCTCGCGTTGTAGAGCAGGGTAGAGTATTTTTTTAACTAAAGTACTTTTCCCACTACCCGAAACACCCGTAACTACTGTCATTGAGTTTAGGGGAAAATGAGCCGTAATGTTTTGTAAATTGTTTTCGCGTGCGCCTACAACTATAATTTGCTCCGTATTCGTTCGGCGAATTGCAGGAACTTCGATTTTAAGTTGACCCGTTAGGTATTGCGCTGTAAGGGATGACGATTGGAGTATTTCCGCCATAGTACCCTGAGCAACTACTGCTCCACCTAAAGTTCCAGCTTCTGGTCCCATATCAATAATGCAGTCTGCGGCTTGCATAATTTCTTCGTCGTGTTCTACAACAAGAACCGTATTTCCGAGGTCACGAAGTTTTTTGAGAATCTTAATCAAGCGTTCGTTGTCTCGAGAATGTAAACCAATACTGGGTTCATCTAAAATATACATAGAACCTACTAAACTACTCCCTAGAGAGGTTGCTAGGTTGATTCTCTGTGATTCACCACCCGATAGAGAATTTGATTTTCTGTTCAGGGTTAAATATCCTAAGCCCACGTCTTTGATGAAGTTCAATCGACTTTTAATTTCTATAAGTAAACGTTCTGCTACTTCTTGTTGTTGAGATGATAGTGTAATGGTATTGAAAAACACTAGAAGATCATCTAAGGGTTCATTGACTAGCTCCGATAAACTCTTGTTGTTTACTTTTACGTATGCTGCCTCTGGCTTCAATCGTGCTCCTTGGCAAGAATCACAATGTGTCTTTCCGCGGTATCGAGACAGAAGAACTCGGTTTTGAATTTTATAGTTTTTGGCTTCTATTTTTTTGAAAAAGGCATTCAAGCCGGTGAAATAAGAATTTCCTTTCCATAACAAATCTTTGTGCTCTTGATCCAGTTCGAAATAGGGCTTATGTATTGGGAAATCGAAGCGATAGGCATTATTGATTAGTTCGTCATAGAATTTACGCATGGTGCTTCCTTTCCAAGGAGCAATTGCTTCTTCAAAAACAGACAGCCCGGTGTTAGGGATAACCAATTCTGGATCAATTCCAATAACATCGCCATAGCCTTCGCATACTGGACAGGCTCCAAAAGGATTGTTGAAGCTAAATAAATGGACGTTTGGAGTAGCAAATTGAATCCCATCTGCTTCAAAGTTATTAGAGAACTCTTTTCTGTTTTTTCCATCTAAGGATACTACGGAACAGCTTCCATTTCCTTCAAAGAAGGCAATTTCAATTGCATCCGAAAGTCGGTTTTTGAAATCCTCATCTTTTTTTAAGATGATTCGATCAACAACTAATTCAAAAGATTTTGGTGGTTTTTCCGCAACATCGTCTAATCGCAGCATTTCGCCTTCGGAATAAATACGTGCAAATCCCTGTTGGATTAAAATTTTGATTACATCTTTTTGACTTCTTTTCTGGGTATTTGCTACCGTAGTTAATAGTAGTTGTTTGCTGTTTTCTTCTAATGAAAAGATATGATTAACAACATCGGTAACACTGTCTTTTTTAACGACTGCATTTGAAATAGGGGAGTAGGTAACTCCAATCCGAGCATATAGCAGCTTTAGGTAATCGTATATCTCTGTTTTGGTTCCTACTGTAGATCTTGGATTCGAGGAATTTACTTTTTGTTCTACAGCAATTGCGGGAGCAATCCCTTTGATTTGATCAACTTTTGGTTTGTTTAACCTCCCCATGAATTGGCGAGCGTAGGACGATAAACTTTCTACATAACGGCGTTGACCTTCTGCATAAAGCGTATCGAACGCTAAGGAAGATTTTCCGGAACCCGAGAGGCCCGTAATAACAGTAAGCTTATTTCGCTCTAAGGCAACATCAACGTTTTTAAGGTTGTGAAGCTGAGCTCCCAAGATGATGATATGATCTTTGGGATCTAATTTTCTAAGGTCTTGCATACTAAAAATGAAGGGAGAAAGATACGATTTATAGGTTCAGTTTTATCGCTAAGGATGACATATCTTAATATATTTCTTGGATCAAAAGTTTACCGTCTAGACGATTGACTTTTAAGGTATAATTGTTCTACTTTGGTTCGTGCCCACGGAGTTCTTCTCAAGAACTTTAAACTGGATTTAATAGAGGGATTATCTGTGAAACAACGAATTGTGATTCGTTCGCCCAAGTCTTCAAATCCGTACTTATCAACTAGATGTTCCAATATGTCTGCTAATTTTACACCATGTAATGGATTGTTAGGTTGAGATTCTATTTCGGTTGACATCGATTGTTTTTTATTTGCTAAGATAAGAGAATTCCATACTTGAATAACGAGTGTTCTGCTAATTCATGTTTAGGGTAAAACAACGAAAACGTATTGAGATTATTGTAATATGAAAAAATATTTCTATATTTGTTTTATTAAAATATATACATATACAACAACTCTACTTTTAAATTTATCGAAAACCCGCACCTTATGGGTGTTTAAAAGTATTGTATATGTCAAATTCCCTCATTAAAGAAAAAGACGCTGTCCTTGTAACAGGATATATAAACGGTTGTGAACGTTCGTTAGCAGTTCTTGTTGAACGACACAAACTGAAGATTTTTAACTTTATATATTCAAAAGTTTTTGATCGTGATATTGCTGAAGATATCTTTCAAGATACCTTCATTAAAGTAATCCGTACACTAAAAAGAGGGGTATACCAAGAAGAAGGTAAATTTCTGCCTTGGGTAATGCGAATCTCACACAATTTAGTAATTGATCATTTCAGAAAAAGTAACCGTATTCCAATTTTTGAAAGCAAAGATGACTTTGATATTTTTCAAATCATAGGAGATGATGTTCCTAATGTCGAAAGTAGTATGATCGATAAGCAAGTTGTTGAAGACTTACAAAAGCTGATTACCGAATTGCCCGATGATCAGAGAGAAGTACTTACTATGCGTTTGTATAAAGATATGAGTTTCAAGGAAATTGCTGAATCTACTGGGGTTAGCATCAATACTGCACTTGGTCGTATGCGATATGCAGTAATTAATATCCGTAAACTCATTGCCGAGCACCAGATCGTTCTGTCTGCCTAAACATACGATTTTAGTTTTTTTTGCGTTCTCTATGTGTAATGAATTTATATGGAACAAAATTACTCTAAAAAAAAACCTCAAATATCGACTGATGGTCCTAGTGATTTATCAGTTAAACGTATCCTCGCTTTTTCAAAAGCTTTTAAGACTCTGAATACCTCCGAAGAATCGACAAAGCCAAAGGAATAATCGGAAACAACTTCCTATTTATTTTCAAATGCTTTCAAAACGGATTTCCTCCCTATAGTTTTTGTAATAATATCCTGATCAATTTTCCAACCTCGTGCAGGCGAATATTCTCTCCCATACCAAATAATTTGTAAGTGTAAATCATTCCAACATTTCTCTGGAAACAACCTTTTTGCATCTCGTTCTGTTTGAACTACATTGGTTCCTTTGGAAAACCCCCACCGATATAATAATCTGTGGATGTGAGTGTCAACGGGAAATGCAGGAACCCCAAATGCTTGTGCCATAACCACACCAGCAGTTTTGTGCCCGACAGCAGGAAGTGCCTCCAAAGATTCAAAATCTTGAGGAACCTTTCCATCGTGTTTATCCAGAAGTATGTGTGATAAACCATGAATACCTTTCGATTTCATTGGCGATAAACCTACGGGCTTAATGATCTCGCGAATCTCTTCAACTGTGAGTTTGATCATTTCTTGCGGAGTATCAGCACGTTCAAAAAGCAGCGGCGTTATTTTATTGACACGTACATCGGTACTTTGTGCAGATAGCAAAACTGCAATTAAGAGTGTATACGGATCCTTATGATCTAGTGGTATTGGAATTTCGGGATATAAATCCTGAAGGGTTTTCATTGTAAAAGCTACTTTTTCTTTTTTGGTCATTTGAATTGGATTTCAGAGGTTTAGTTTTATTTCAATAAAACAATCTCTTCTGGGTTATTTCACCGTTTAATCTTTTTGTAATTTAGAAAAAAATAACAAATGAATACACTTAATGTAGGCGATTTAGTTCCAAATTTTAGTTGTGCTGATGAAAAAGGAACCATTCATAATTTAGAAGATTATAAAGGTAAAAAACTTATTGTTTTCTTTTACCCAAAAGCAAGTACTCCCGGCTGTACAGCAGAAGCTTGTGATTTACGCGATCACTACCAAGAGCTCAAAAACGCTGGTTATAGTTTACTAGGGGTCAGCGCAGATAGCCAAAAGAAGCAATTGAACTTTTCTGATAAATATGAATTTCCATTCCCTCTTTTAGCAGATGAAAACAAGGAAGTCATCAATGCTTTTGGCGTTTGGGGCTTGAAAAAGTTTATGGGGAAAGAATACGACGGTATTCATCGCAAGACATTTATTGTAGATGGAGACGGGAAAGTAGAACGAGTGATAGATAAGGTAAAAACAAAAGCGCATGCTGCTCAAATCTTAGAATCAAACGCTTAGGGGTTTATTTTTTCAATGCGGGGTTGTAACCAAACATCTTCTTTTTTACAATCATTTCAGAAATACCTTCTGGAAGATGTTCGTCCCATCCCGCTTCGTTGTCCTTAATTTTCTTTAAGATTTCGCGTGAAAAAATATCTAAATATTCAGGTTCAAAATCAAAGATATCCATAACCTTCCCGTTGTATTTGAAGAACTTATAGAAGTCTTTCATTCGAGGGTGAAGTTTTAGGTTATTACTGGTTACTATTGCGCCTTTTTCATCCTTCATTGGATAGAGGTAAACTTTGAGGTTGTTGTAAAACATTTTACCAAAGGCCTCTAGAATACCACCACTTAAATCAGTGTAGTAGTTTTCATCAAAAATTTCAACGAAACTATTAACTCCCATGGCCAAAGCCATTTGTTTTTTGGTGTATTGTGACAAATAATCAACCAGTCGGTAGTATTCTTTGAAATTCGAAATCATAACGATATGACCGAGTGAGCACAATAACATAGCTCGATCCATAAAATCCTTTTCATCAATCTCTCCTTGAGAAGTAAGGTTGGAGAGTGTGATTTCGAAAATTACAACTGTTTTATTTTCATCAACTTCACGTTCTTTCAGAAATACCTCAAGAGATTTTTCGAACATGTCAATGTTAACCTTAGTTACTGGTCTGAAACTACCTCTTAAGGCTAAGATATTTTTCTTATAAAGTTCCCTTGCCGGTAAAATGTTATTCCCACTCGGATTGAACATCACGGCTTCGGTCATTCCTTTTTTAACAAGTTGTAGACTCATTAAGCGATTATCAACCCCTTCAAAATTTGGACCAGAGAAATTGATGGTATCAATTTCAATGGCATCCTTATCGATATGGTCGTATAAATATTTTAAAAGCTTTTTAGGTTCGCTGTGCTTGTAAAAAGCACCGTAAATAAGATTAGCTCCCATAATTCCTACAGACTCTTGTTGGAACCGTGCTTCGGTTTGATGAAAACGTACGTGGAGGGTAATTTCACTAAACTCTTTATCCGGACCAGTTTGAAAACGAATACCCATCCAACCATGGCCTTTGAATTTTTTTGCAAAATCGATGGTTGTTACCGTATTTGCGTAGGTGAAAAACATCTTGTTTGGATTCTCAGATCTTGGAATTCTGTTTTCAAGCAACTGCATTTCATGATTCAACATCTTACTCAAACGTGTTTCAGTAACGTATCTACCGTCTTCGTCTTCCCCGTATATATTATCACTAAAATTCTTATCGTAGGCACTGATGGTCTTCGCTATCGTTCCTGAGGCACCACCAACTCTAAAGAAATGACGGGCAACTTCTTGGCCAGCACCAATTTCTGCAAAAGTCCCATAAATGTGTTCATTAAGATTGATGCGTAATGCTTTCGCTTCAATAGAGGGTCTGTTTTCAAGAGCACGTTCACCAGGTAGTTGTGTTGACATAAAAATGTATTTCGCAACAAATGTACAAAGTTTGTTTATTCTAGAGACAAATTTCTACCTTTGAAATCATGTTTAAAATCACTTTTTTAGGAACAGGAACTTCCCAAGGAATTCCAATTATTGGCAGCAAGCACCCCGTCTGCCATAGTCAAAACCCTAAAGACAAACGCTTACGTGTATCCATCTCCATTGCATGGGGTGATTATAATTTTGTAATTGATTGTGGGCCAGATTTTAGACAGCAACTTCTGCGAAATCCAATCGAAAAACTTGACGGAATTTTGTTTACCCATGAGCATGCTGATCACACTGCAGGACTCGATGACATTCGTCCCTTCTTTTTTAGACAAGGGAACATTAATTTTTTTGCAACTCAAAAGGTTTTTTCAGCTCTAGACCAACGCTTTTCTTACATCATGAACGATGAAGATAAATATCCAGGTGCTCCTTCGGTTGAACGAATTATCCTAGATAAAAACACCCCTTTTAAACTGCATGATCAATGGATAACCCCCATAGAAGTGATGCATCACAAATTAGAAGTAATGGGCTACCGATTTGGAAATTTTGCTTATTTGACTGATGTAAAAACAATTGCTGATGAAGAATTGGATAAATTAAAGAATCTCGATGTTTTGGTATTAAGTGCACTACGAGTTGAGCCACATCCTTCGCATTTAAATTTAGAAGAAGCACTTGCGCTAGTAGAACTTCTGCAGCCCAAAAAAGCTTATTTCACCCATATCAGTCATTTACTTGGTTTTCATGACGAAGTAGAGGAAAATTTGCCCGATCATATTCATTTAGCCTACGATACTTTAGCAATAACATCAACTTAGTTTACACACTATTTATTCAATACATTCTATGAAAAAAAACATCTTCATTTACCTCTTCTCTTTTGCTGCGTTGATTCTTGTCTTTCAGATAGTCAATAGCAATAAAATAATGATGGATCAGCAGAGTCGACTAGAAAAAAAGCAAAGCCAACTCAAAGCTTTAAAAGACTCTTTGAAAGTAGAGAAACGTCGCTTTTTCGAGAATGTTTATTTTTCTTTGGATACCAACGAAGAAGCCTTAGTTTATTTTGATGACTTGGATTTCCCTGTTACTTCAACGCTTATAAAAGATGCTATTTACGATACCAATTTATTGGGAGAAGATAAATCTTTAGTTCCTTATGCTCAGATGGGTGGGAAGTTCTTGATTAATAAAATTAAGGTATTGAACCACAAATGGGTCATCGCAGATTTTTCTGATGGTACTTTCTGGGGAGAATTGTTAATTAAGTATCAAGTAGCTGCAGATGGCGTTTTTACTTTTACTGTAGTTGAACATTTTTTATATGCTACAAACTAGTGGTCTTGGTTTTGAAGCCATTCCATTAAATCCTTAAAGTTATCTGGACTGATGGTATGCGGTGCATCATATTCTTTATACGCAACAGAAACTCCATGCTCCCGAAGTAAATCAATTCCTTTGCGGGTATGACTTATTGGGATTACTGGGTCAATGATTCCGTGCGAACTGAAGCAATTTAAAGCTGCCTTACTATCCTTGTTATCGGATATTAGTTTTGGGTTGAAAAAACCACTGAGTGCCATTATTTTATCAATCATTTTGGGGTAAGTAAGACCCAAAGCCCAACTCAAAATTGCACCTTGACTAAACCCTAAAAAATCAACTTGTTCTCTAGTTGAATTGATTCGATCTAAATGATGCTTTACGTTGTACTGAATTAAATCACGGGATTGAATTCCTTCTTCATCGTTCGACCACTTGTTCATGTCTTCATCAAAAGTAATCGTATACCAGGCATAACTACCTTCACTAAGTTCAATTGGAGCACGAAGCGCTATGATGTGATAGGTTTTGGGAAGGTAGCGTGCAAAAGAAAATAGATCTCCTTCATGACTACCATATCCATGGATTAAAAATAATACGGGAGGATTTGAACTTTCTTCAGTAGGAACTTGATGTAGGTATTCTAAAACTTGATTGGAATCTATATTCATTTAAGGGTAGTCTGTGAATTATTAATAACTCCATAAACAGTTCCTTGTGTTGGACTGTTCAGGAAAGCGCAATTTTTTGAACTAGAAAGTATTTGGCCTTCTTTTAGGGAACCATTTCCAGCTGGATTGAATAAGCTTAGATTTGCTTCTTGACCTACTTCTATAGTTTGATTTTCAATTCCAAAACGTGTTTTTCCTTTTGTTAAAATTGCAATCACTTTTTCTAGGGGAAATAGGGTACATAAAACTCCAAACATTGCTTCTATGCCAATGGTGCCTGTTGCTGCGTATTCAAATTCTAAATGCTTTAATTCAACATTCAATGGCTCGTGATTGGATGTTACCATATCGATGGTTCCATCAATAACACCTTGTCTTAAAGCTGTTCGATCTGCATCTGTTCTTAGCGGTGGATCTAATTTGAAATGTGTATTGAAATCAGAAAGCTCTTCTTCGGTAAAAACTAAATTGGCTAAAGCAACACTACAACTAATTTGTAGGCCTTGTTTTTTTGCTTTGCGAATGAGTTCTACTGCTGCAGCAGAGGATAAAAATGGAATATGCAATTTACCACCTGAATATTCTAAAACGGCAAGGTCGCGCTGAATTTGGAGTATCTCACTTAGGGTTGGTGTTCCCGATAAACCATTGCGTGTACTTACATCTCCCTCGTGAACACCACCTTGACTCCCAATACTTGTATCGGTAGGGTGTGAAATTAGGAGACCGTCAAAACGTTGAGCATATTGAAGCGCAATTTTAAGTAGCTCAGCATTTTTAATTGCCTTTTTATAGTCACCAAAAGCTACCGCACCATTTTGTTTTAAATCGTATAACTCAGTTAATAGTTTTCCTTCTTGATTTTTCGAGAAAGAAGCGATTGGGTATATTTGAGTTGCCGTTTTGTTTCCAGCGTTTTTCAAATAGCATACAGCCGATTGGTTGTCTGTTATTGGATTGGTGTTAGGGTTGACTGCAATTTGAGTAAAACCACTTAAACCAGCAGTTTTTAAACCGTTTTCCAAGGTTTCTCTTTCCTCGTATCCAGGTTCTCCGAAGCAAACACTACTATCAAACCAACCACGCGAAATATGTAGGTTTGGATAGGTTACTATTTCAGCAGTTTTATCAATGATCTCATCTTCTATGGCTGTGATGATACCGTTGATGATTAAAATGTCTTTAGTGGTGTAATGGAATGCGTGCTTAGGGTCAATTAAAGTCGCTTTTTGAAGGAGTATTTTCATTAATTGTAAAACAAGTTCCGAATGTGCTTACAAAAGTACAAAACAAATGGGAATCTGAATGAATTAATTGATGACAGCTTTAAAATTTCTCAAAGGCACCTAATCCAAAGAGCGCAAAATCATATTTCACAGGATCTTCAGCATCCATTAATCGCAGCTTGTTGTCGAGTTCTATAACAGCTTTTGCATCGTTTTGTTTACGGTCGAGAATCCCCAATTTACGAGCTATAGTTCCAGAGTGAACATCTAAGGGGCATGAAAGTTGCCGTGTGTGAATACTTTTCCAAATCCCAAAATCTACACCAGTAGAGGAGGGGCGAACCATCCACCGCAAATACATGTTGATACGTTTTGCAGCAGAACCTTTTAGAGGATCTGCCAAGTGTTTTTGTGTACGTAACTGATGGGGAAGTTCAAAAAAAAGCTTCTTAAAATGATGCAAGGCAGTTTGAACACCCATTTCAGCTGCATTTTGAGACATGGCAGTTTCAAGCCCTCCGTGATTTGTATATAAATTTTGTAAAGCACCAATAAAGTATTTCAAATCTTCAGCGTTGAAAGTCCTATGAACAAATCCATTGAAAACCTCTAAATCTTTTGTCTGGTGGTTCATAATGAAGTCGAAGGGAGATTCATCCATAAGCGACATCATTTTAGTTGCATTTTTGATGATGCTGGTTCTGTTACCCCAAGCAATTGTAGCGGCTAAAAAACCTGCTATTCCAACATCCTCTTTTTTTGAAAAACGATGTGGGATTTGAATGGGATCTGCTTCAATGAATTCTTGTGATTGATAATGTTGCGCCTTAAGATCTAAAAACTCTTTTAATTCGCTTAAATTCATTTAGAGTATAATTTCCCCGTCAACTAATTCAATTTTGCGATCTGCTTTTTCGGCTAACTCTTGGTTATGGGTAACAATAACAAAGGTATGTCCGTATTGATCTCTAAGATCAAAGAACAGTTGATGGAGTTGCTCCGCAGTTTGACTATCTAAATTACCACTCGGCTCGTCTGCAAAAATAATTTTAGGGTTATTCATTAGGGCACGAGCAACAGCAACGCGTTGTTGTTCTCCGCCAGAGAGTTCATTGGGTTTGTGCAAACTTCTTGAGGATAATCCCAATTGATCGAGTAATTCAGTTGCTCTTTTTTCTGCTTCCTTTCTAGGTGTGCCTTTAATGAAAGCAGGGATCATAACGTTTTCTATGGCATTGAATTCTGGAAGAAGTTCATGAAATTGAAAAATAAAGCCTAACGCTTGATTTCTGAATTCGGAAAGTTCATTTTCTTTTAAATTCAGGATGTTGGTTTTGTCAATTTGTAAGGAAACATCCGAACCTGAATCGGGAGTAGACAAGGTGCCCAATATTTGTAAAAGTGTTGTTTTTCCTGCGCCAGAAGGGCCAACTATTGCTATGATTTCTCCAGAATTAATTTCTAGAGCAATGTTTTTGAGCACATTAACATCGCCTAATTTTTTGTGAATATTATGCGCAACAATTAGTTTTTCCATAGCGAGTACAAAGTACTATTTAATCTGTTTTTTTCTAAGAGGCAGCTTAGTTTTTTTTAATTTATACTGAATTATTTTTAATTTTTTATTGTTAAATATTAAATAACCAATCGAAATTTGTTCATTAAATATATATATTTGTTAAACAAAACAAAGGATATGAATTCGTTAGAAACAGCATATGTTGCGGGGGGGTGCTTTTGGTGTACAGAAGCAGTATTTCAGCGCCTAAATGGAGTTGAAGAAATTCATTCTGGCTATATGGGTGGTACAATAAAAAACCCTGCCTATCGCGAAGTTTGTTCTGGAAGAACAGGACATACAGAAGTTATTAAAGTTGTTTTTGATCCCAGTTTAATTTCGTATCGAACCCTGTTAACGGTATTTTTTGCCACCCACGATCCAACCACATTAAACCGTCAAGGAAATGATGTAGGAACGCAATATCGTTCTTCAATTTTTTACACTTCCGAAGAGCAAAGAGAAATTGCTGCTGATTTAATTGCAGAACTACAAAAAACTACCTTCGAATCTCCTATTGTAACGGAATTATTATCAGAAATGCCCTTTTACAGAGCAGAGGAGGAGCATCATAATTATTATAATGACAACAGTGAACAAGGTTATTGTTCTTACATCATAAGCCCAAAGATTCAAAAGTTAAAACAAAACTACCTACACCTTTTAAAAACTATATGATCAACGAAAACTTTAACATTGAAACGTTACCCCTAACCGAAGAACTTAAAGCAAATTTCACTAACGTTATAAACCTCCTTGGCGAAAACACAGAACGGGAAGGTCTTGTAAAGACTCCAGAACGCGCAGCAAAGGCTATGAAATTCCTAACAAGTGGCTATTCTATGAATCCAAAAGAGATTCTCGAAGGCGCTATGTTTAAAGAAGATTACAAGGAAATGGTGATTATAAAAGACATTGAATTATATTCTCTTTGTGAGCATCACATGCTACCATTTTTTGGGAAAGCACATATTGCATATATCCCAAACGGTCATATTGTTGGGTTGAGCAAAATACCAAGAGTAGTAGATGTGTTTGCCCGTCGTTTACAAGTTCAAGAACGTTTGACAGAACAAATCCTCGATTGTATAAACGATACTTTGAAACCACGAGGAGTTGCAGTGGTTATTGAAGCTTCGCATATGTGTATGATGATGCGTGGTGTTCAGAAACAAAACTCGACAACTACAACCTCAGGATTTCGAGGTGCATTTAAAGAGTCCAATACACGAAATGAATTTTTGAAACTGATCGCTTCAAGTTTATCTTAAGATTATCTAAAAAAGCGTTTAAATCCCATGCGACTAAGAATTTTCTTTTCAAATTTCCAGAAAAATTTGAATTGAAAAAAAATGGTTCCAAAAAAGAGTAGTAGGATTTGATAGATTGGAAACACGATTAAAATTCGGAGTATCCAATAGAGTACGCTTCCTAAAAAAATATTTTCAAAGGCGCTCATCTCAACACCCATTAATTCCAATAAAGGTTTGGCTATTTTAACCGATGAAGATCCTGTTATAGCAAAAACAACAAAAATAATAACGAGCTGTAGATTTGATTCTACAGCCCATTTATCTTTTAAGCGATTGAAATATCCCATTAAAGGAGTATTTCAGCTATTTGTTGGGCTAACTCTTCTCCAATACGATCTTGAGCTTCTCCAGTTGCAGCACCGATGTGAGGTGTAAGTGAAACTTTAGAGTGCATTAAGACTTGCATTGCAGGTTTTGGCTCTTCTTCAAAAGTATCTAAACCAGCAAAAGATAATTTTCCACTGTCAAGTGCTTTTAGTAAAGCTACTTCGTCGATTACACCGCCTCGAGCAGCATTGACAATTGCAGCACCATCTTTCATCTGATTGAATTCATTAGAACCAATTACGTAATCTTTTTGTGCTGGAACGTGTAGACTAACAAAATCAGATTCAGCTAATAGAGATTCTTGAGATTGAATTTTAATGTCAACATCAACAGTTTGACCGTCAAACAGGGCAACTTGTACAGTTGCAGTTTCCATAAACTTATCTGCAGCGATTACACGCATTCCAACCCCTAAAGCAATCTTGGCAACTTCTTGTCCGATACGACCGAATCCAATAATTCCGATGGTTTTTCCACGAAGTTCAATTCCTTTAGCATAAGCTTTTTTCAAGCCCTTGAAATTAGATTCTCCTTCTAAAGGCATGTTGCGGTTGGAGTCGTGTAAAAAACGAACACCACCATACAGGTGAGCAAAAACCAATTCAGCAACTGAAGCAGAAGAAGATGCGGGTGTATTGATTACTTTCAATCCTTTTTCACGAGCATAATCAACATCAATGTTATCCATTCCCACACCACCTCTTCCGATGATTTTTAGAGAAGGGCAAGAGTCGACCAATTCTTTACGCGCAGTGGTTGCGCTTCGAACCAATAAAACGGTAACCTCATTCTCGTTGATATAAGAGATTAATTGTTCTTGAGCTACGTTGGTTGTGATCACTTCAAAGCCTTTGGCCTGTAGGGCATCAATTCCACTTTGAGATATTCCGTCGTTTGCTAGTACTTTCATGTATATAATTTAAAGAGTTTGTTCGAATTTTTGCATTACATCAACCAAAAGTTGAGCACTTTCTAGGGGTAGAGCATTGTACATTGAAGCGCGGTATCCACCTACTGAACGGTGTCCTTTGAGGCCACTGATCCCAGCTTCATTCCATAGGGTATCAAAAGCGGTTCCGTCTACTCCTTCTGCAAGGTTAAAGGTTGCATTCATAAACGAACGATCTTCTTTTGCTGCAAAGCCCTCGAAGGCAGTGTTACGATCAATTTCGTTGTATATGAGTGCTGCTTTTGCTTGGTTGTGTTTTTCAATATGTGCCAGTCCACCATTTTCATGCAACCATTCTAGGGTTAGCATGGAGGTGTAAATTGGAAATACAGCTGGTGTATTGAACATACTATCGCTTTTCAATTGTACTTGGTAGTCCATCATCGATGGGATTACACGATTTACTTTTCCAAGAATATCTTCTTTAACAATAATCAAGGTTGTACCAGATGGCCCCATATTTTTTTGAGCTCCAGCATAAAAGAGATCAAATTTTGAATAGTCAAATTGTCTTGAAAAAATGTCGGAACTCATATCAGCAATAAGGGGGACATTGGTTTCAGGAATTTCCTGAAATTGAGTTCCAAAAATTGTATTGTTGGTTGTGATATGTAGATAGTCTAGGTCAGAAGGAATCTCATGACCTTTTGGGATGAAATTGAAATTTTGATCTTTAGAAGAGGCAATTTCAACTACTTCTCCAAAAAGATTTGCTTCTTTAATCGCTTTATTAGACCAAGCTCCGGTATTGATATAACCTGCTTTTTTTTCTAATAAGTTGTAGGCAGCCATAAGGAATTGCATACTAGCTCCACCATGAAGAAATAAGGCTTTGTATCCTTTTCCTTTGAGGCCAGTAAGTTCTAATGCCAAATCTTGAGCACGTTCCATAACAGCAATAAACTCTTTACTTCTGTGTGATATTTCAATAAGTGAAAGACCCATTCCGTTAAAGTCTAAAACAGCTTCGGAAGCCTTTTTCATTACTGAAGCAGGAAGGATAGAAGGGCCTGCACTAAAATTATGCTTTTTCATATTTTTTATTAAGGTGCAAATATCTGGATTACCCATTAAAAAACGCCTAAGAAATGCGCATTTTTTAGGCGATTTTTTAACATTCTACGTTAATATGTTTAAAAACGCTAATGTATTTTTTCCATCTGCATAATCCCAGAGTTGAGGCTGTTGCGCTTTGCCAAAAGCAAAGTGACCTGCTGTGTTTTGATTGGAGGTTATGCATTGAATTAAATCCTTATCCTCTATTAACATTTTTTCTAGCGTTTGCGCATCTTCGTAATATTCATAATGCAAACATGCAACTGGAGAAGTGTAAGAAGCATCTTCTTTGAGCATAAAGAAACCGTTGTCTAATAAATCAAAAAGACTCATTAGATATACTGCCTTGTTGTAATCATAATTGTTTGCATACTTAGCCGAATCCATTAGGCTATCATATGGATAGAGTGCACCAAAAATTAAATTTAAATCATAGTCTTTGGGGACAAATACTTTAGAGGTGCTTCTGCAACCCAAACCAAAGTACCGAACAATGTCTTCGGCTAGAGCTTCGAGCTGTTCTTTGGTTTCATTTCCATCTAAAATAGCAATACCATTTCTGTTGGAACGAATCAAATTGGGCACTTTAGAAAAATAATACTCAAAGTAACGCGCTGCATTATTGCTTCCTGTTGCGATAACGGCATCAAAATGCGTAAACCGCTCTTTAGTGAATTCAACAAAATTGCTAAAACCAGGCTCAAATTCTTGTAATTTCTGAACCAGAAAAGCAATCAGCAACGGATCGGAAGAAGAACATTTAACCAAGGCTTTGTTTCCACTCACTAAAACGCTCAACACATCATGAAAGCCGACCAAAGGAATGTTGCCAGCCAACACCAAACCAACGATCTTGGGCGTTTTGTGGTCAAAAGAATAGGGGAGTAGCCATTGGGTTAATTCTTCTTTGTTGAGCAATTGCCCCCATGCAGCAAAGGCATGTAAAACGTTTTCTTTGGAAAACCATCCATTGTTACTTTTGGCGCGATTTACGGTTTCGAACAAAACATCATAGGCTGGATTATCGGGATTGATGTTTCTGAGGAAGTCGCCCAAGCGATCAAATGCAAATATTCGTTGTTCTAGTTGGATCATTATTTGTAGAATAAGCTTTTAGGTCTTACTTTTGAGGCAAATTTAACTAAAGAATTCCTACTATGGCTATTATTATTACAGATGAGTGCATAAATTGTGGAGCCTGTGAACCGGAATGCCCGAATACGGCTATTTATGAAGGAGCAGATGATTGGCGCTATAAGGATGGGACTTCTTTGAGTGGTAAGGTTATACTTCCAGACGGAAAGGAAGTCGACGCAGACGAAGTTCAAGAGCCTGTATCTGATGAATTGTATTATATCGTACCTGATAAATGCACGGAGTGTAAAGGCTTCCATGATGAGCCTCAATGTGCGGCAGTTTGCCCTGTAGATTGTTGTGTTCCTGATGACGAACATGTAGAAACCGAAGAAGTGTTGTTAGGGAAGCAGCGTTTTATGCATCCAGAATAAAGTACGGTTTTGGTGCAAGAAGAATAAAAAGTTTCAATTATTTTAATAAAAAAAAGGCTACTCCAAACGGAGTAGCCCTTTTAGTATCATGGTCTATTATAGAATAGACTAGAACTTGTAGTTCAACGATAAGTTAAACATAGTACCTAATTGCTTTTGTTTTTTATGCAAAATGTGAAAGAATCTCGTTTTAATAATAATTTTTCACCTTTTATATATTAGACA
>PXYQ01000032.1:0-3463 GCA_003023645.1 Candidatus Arcticimaribacter sp.
GGTTACACTTTCAATATCTTTACTTGTTAAATAAGATGTCATTACATGGTCGCCCGTTTCTGGGAAAGCCATTTTTTCTTTTTGAGAATCTGGGGTACCTAGAAGTTCGAACATTTCTAACATAGCGTCTACTGAAACTACATCGTCTTGGTTTTCTTCATCTTTATAATAATAACCCATAAAAACAGGGACTTTTATTTTAGCATAGGTTTCTGGTATCATGGCAACTTCAAGTAACTTCTGAACATGTGTTATGGACTGCATATGATATCGGGTTGTCCAAAAATCTTCTTTTGGGGAGATCACATTCTGCATAACATGATATTCGGTACCCGCTGCAGCAGTGGCTATTTCCAGTCCCCAAGGAAGCGTTGCAATCCCCGCTAAAGGGTTAATGATTCTGATATTAGGAGAAAATAATCCAATAGAAACAACTTGAGGATCATTGCCTAGAATAAGACTCAGTGTTCCCCCGTTAGATGTCCCCAAAACAATTACTTGTTCGCCTAGCGTTTTGGCAACTGCTAGTGCTTCGAGCGCGCTTGCCAAGTAAGCGTCCGCCGTAAAATCTTCTAAAGGTGTTGCACCTGCAATTCCATGACCAAACAAGCGTGGGAGGTATAGATTTGCTTTAAAATGTTTTGCAATATTTTGATGAAAGGGTGCCCCTTCTTCTGAGCTGGCAGAAAACCCATGAAAGTAGATCACTGCGTATTTTGTTTTTTGGGGTATCGAATCGAAGAATTCGATTCGGGCTTGATTCCCAGGCTTGAGGTCTGCAATTGTTGCTTCATGTGAATCGATCCATGCATTTAACTCTACAAGGTCCTGTGGAACATCAGGCAAGTTTTGATCGAGGTTTGGATCACCAACTTTTGGTCCTGAAAAATAAACGATGAATAAAAGTCCAAATATACCGAGAAGGATTTTGAGAGTATTCTTAATCATATAGTCTTAATTAAAAAAGGAGTGTAGAAAGGCATCTACATTAAAAATTTGCAGATCATCAATTCCTTCTCCTACCCCAATAAATTTAACTGGAATTTGAAAAGCATCTGATATTCCTAGAACTACTCCACCCTTTGCAGTACCATCGAGTTTGGTAACGGCTAGTGAAGTAACTTCTGTTGCTTGTGAAAATTGTTTGGCTTGCTCAAAAGCATTTTGACCTGTAGAACCATCTAAAACCAAAAGCACCTCGTGTGGAGCCTCGGGTACAACCCGATCCATAACACGTTTTACTTTCGAGAGTTCGTTCATAAGGTTAACCTTATTGTGCAAACGTCCAGCTGTATCAATAAGTACAATATCTGCTTCTTGTTTCACAGCAGATTCTAAAGTATCGAAAGCTACAGAGGCTGGATCACTTCCCATTTGTTGTTTTACTAAAGATACGTCCGATCGGTCAGCCCAAACTTGAAGTTGATCAATCGCTCCAGCTCTAAAGGTATCTGCAGCACCTAAAACAACTTTCTTTCCGGCTGTTTTAAAATGATGTGCAAGCTTCCCTATAGTTGTTGTTTTTCCAACGCCGTTTACACCAACAACCATAATCACATGAGGTTGATGGGTATAGGAATCTGAAAATGAAAAAGGGATTGGCGGTTGTTGGTCTGCAAGAATTCTTGAGATTTCTTCTTTAAGAATTAAGCTCAGCTCTTTTGTTCCGAGGTAATTGTCTTTTGCTACGCGGGCTTCAATAGCATCAATAATCTTAAGGGTTGTGGTAACCCCAACGTCAGCGGTAACGAGAACTTCTTCTAAATCATCCAGTAAGGCAACGTCAACTGTTGACTTACCTGCTATTGCAGTTCCTAGTTTCGAGAAAAAAGATTTACGCGTGGCCTCTAAGCCCTTACTTAAGTTCTTTTCTTGATCTCCAGAAAACAATGATTTTAATAAACTCATGACGTAGTTAAATAAAAAAAGCTACTGTAAAAGTAGCTTTTTTTTTGACAGAATAATTCTATTCTATTTAGTGTTTACTCAACCAGTCATTAACTCCATCTGGTGCAGTAATTGTTTCAACGAAAGAATAACTTTTAGCGTCACCTTTCTTTACCATTTTAATTACTTTGGTAAGTCTTTTCGATCCCGTTTGCAGGGTAGCTACTGATTTCTTTGCCATGGTTATTTAATTTCTTTATGAACAGTCATTTTCTTCAAGATCGAGTTGAATTTCTTAATTTCCAAACGATCTGGAGTATTCTTTTTATTCTTTGTTGTGATATAACGCGAAGTTCCGGGTCTTCCAGATTCTTTGTGTTCAGTACATTCAAGTATCACTTGTACACGGTTTCCTTTTCTTGCCATGATCTATATATTAGATGGATTTTCCTTTTGCTCTAGCGTCTTTCATGACAGCAAAGATTCCTTTTCTATTAATTGTTTTTAATACAGAAGCCGTTACTTTTAAGGTAACCCACTTATCTTCTTCAGGGATAAAAAATCTCTTCTTGATAAGGTTAACCTCAAAACGACGCTTCGTTTTATTGATGGCTTTAGAAACATTGTTACCAAACATTGCTCTTTTTCCACTTATTTCACAAACTCTTGACATAATTCTAGACTTTAGTGTTCTTTTAAAACAGGATGCAAATTTAACGTTTTTTATGGAGTAACAAAATAGTTTCCCCCAAATTTTAAAGACTTTTTTCTGTTAAACAAAAGAAAATCTTTTTTTGATGCTTTTAATTAGGCAAAGCTTGAATTATATTGGGTTAGCCCTCAAGCAAAATCTTAATTTAAATGCGTGTTTTTAAATTTCAAAAACTGAAAAATACTTTTTAAAACTAACAAGTAATTTTAGCATCATTTCAACTGAATACAAACTTTAATTCAAGAACATATATTGGCATAAAACATCCTTTAAAAAACTTCTTTATGAAGTAATTCCATCACTTTATGTACAGCCTTTTCAACAACACGGTCTCGGTGTCTGCCTAAATGGAATTCGTATGAAACTACACTGTTTTGTGAAGCCAATGCAATATAGACCGTTCCGAGCTCAGCATCCGAATCGCCTTTAGAAGGCCCGGCATTGCCTGTAGTAGAAACACCTATCGTTGCACCAAATCGCTCTCGAGCTGCAACAGCCATAGCTTCGGCAACCGGAGCACTTACCACTGAATAGGTGTCAATCAAGGATTGAGAAACCCCTAAGAGATTTACTTTGACTTCGGTGGCGTATGCAACTATTCCTCCTTTGAAGTACGCAGAGGCACCAGGAATTTGAGTGAAGCGATTGGCTATTTTTCCGCCGGTACAACTTTCTGCAATTGCAAGGGTATTGTTTGTTTTTATGAATTGAGCTTGAAGTTGTTCTTCGATAGAAGCTTCTTCTTCAAAACCCATTATGATATCCCCAATCAGTGGATATAATTTTTCTATTTCAGCATCGATGCGTTGGTTGAGCAAAGTTTGATTTGGTCCTTTTCCGGACAAACGCAAACGAACCCTCCCT
>PXYQ01000032.1:3473-18581 GCA_003023645.1 Candidatus Arcticimaribacter sp.
GTCGTAAGAGAAATTTGTAACAAAAACCCAAGTTCCTAAAAAGTGAGACTTGGAACTCCCTAGAAAGAGATCATTTGTTTCTAATGCTCCAATCCGAATTTGATCCGCAAGCATCGATGCGTTGGTTGAGCAAAATTTGATTTGGTCCTTTTCCGGACAAACGCAAACGAACCCTCCCTAAGTTCGGAAGATAAGCTAGTTTTATATCTTCAGGCAATTCATTTTCCCAATGCTCAATACGTTCGGCAATCACACTCTCACCTAAACCATAAGTCAATAAGGTTTTGTGAATGATGTAGGGTCGTGTATAATGTTTTTGTAAAGCCGGAATTACTTCATTACTTACCAAGGTTTTCATTTCGAAAGGCACACCTGGCAAAGAAATAATCACGCGATCATCTACTTCAAACCACATACCCGATGCAGTTCCGTGAAGGTTATTCAACACCTTAGCCTTAGAAGGAAGTAATGCTTGTTTTCTGTTTTCGTCGTTTATTGGAGTCGGAACATACTTGGCAAACATTTCTTCAATGCGCTCCAAAACAATTTCGTTCTTTACCAGAACATCATCAAAATAAGAACAGAGTGTGTGTTTGGTTAAATCGTCTTTGGTTGGTCCAAGACCGCCTGTTAGAATAATAACTTGTGCTCTCTTCTGAGCATCGTCCAAACAACTTTCAATATGTTCTTTACGATCTGAAATAGAAGTTATTTGTCCAACTTCGATTCCTATTTTATTCAACTCCTTTGCAATAAAAACGGCATTGGTATTGACTATTTGACCGATAAGAATTTCATCTCCGATACTAACAATTTCTGCAATCATATTTTATTTTACTTTAATCGAAAACAGTTGGCGGCCTTCAAGAGAACCTTCTAAAACATCATTCTCTACTACTGGACCTACTCCAGCTGGAGTTCCAGTAAAAATGATGTCACCAATTTTTAGAGTAAAAAACTGTGAAACATAGGCAATCAATTCGTCTACTTTCCAGAGCATTAAGGCGGAAGAAGACTGTTGCACTACAGTTCCGTTTTTAGTCATCTCAAACTGCAATTCATCGATATGCGGAAGTTCGGATTTATTCACCCAATCACCTACTACCGCAGCTCCGTCAAAAGCCTTGGCTTTTTCCCAAGGTAAACCTTTTGCTTTGAGTTTGGCTTGGAGGTCACGTGCAGTAAAATCAATTCCCAAACCTATTTCATCATAGTACTTATGGGAAAATTTCTGCTGAATATGTTTTCCTATTCTGTTAATTCGAACCAAAACCTCAACCTCATAATGCACATCATTTGAAAATGGAGGAATAAAAAAAGGCTGGTTTTTCAATACTAAAGAAGTATCTGGCTTTAAAAAAACAACAGGGTCTTCTGGGCGTTCATTCGCCAATTCTTCGATGTGGTCCGTATAGTTGCGACCAATGCATATTATCTTCATAAATCTAGTTTATCTGAACTGGATAGAAAGCAGTTCGTTTACTATTTAGCTCCATTAAACTTACTCAAACGTAAAGCTGTAAGAACTTTTTTGGTATATAGTGGGAAATCGGCATTGAGTAACCATCCGAAATAACCCGGTTCTTTTTCCAGAACCTCATCTACTGTTTTACCTTTATGTTTTCCAAATGAAAAACACGCCACATCTTCTTTATTCAAAACAATAAAGCCTGCAACATCTAAAGAACGCTTACGTGTAGAAAATTCGCTTAGGAAGTCTAAGTCGTTTTCTAATTCATCATAACGCTCAACTTGAGCCAACAAAACTTCATAGGTTGCATCGGTATCTGCCATGGCAGAATGCGCATTGACAAGTTCTTTATCGCAATAAAACTTGAGCGCAGCACTTAGTGTACGTTGCTCCATTTTATGGAAAATAGTTTGCACATCGATTGTCTTGTGGTTTTTAAGATCAAAATCAACTTCTGCCCGCATAAACTCTTCTGCTATTAGAGGAATATCGAAGCGGTCAGAATTGAATCCAGCCCAATCGCAGTCTTTCATGAAATCGTAAATTTCTTTGGAAAGCGTTTTGAAGTTTGGAGCATCTTTAACTTGTTCGTTGGTAATTCCATGAACATCCGAAGCTCCTTTTGGAATAGGCATTTCGGGATTCACCAACCAGGTTTTCCCCTCCTTATTTCCATTAGGCAGTAATTTCAGAACCGCAATTTCTACGATTCGATCACTAACAACATTTACACCTGTAGTTTCAAGGTCAAAAAAGCATAGTGGTCGTTTGAGGTCAAGTCCCATAATTCAGTATTTAAAAATCGATTGATGTATCCCATTGTTCCAGCGCATCGGCAACAGCTTTCACAAACTGTCCGCCCATAGCTCCGTTTATGATGCGGTGATCATAGCTATGACAGAGAATCATTTTTCGACGTATTCCAATAAAATCACCATTCGCCGTTTCGATTACGGCAGGCATTTTACGAATTACACCAATTGCCAAAATCCCTACTTGCGGCTGGTTGATGATCGGTATTCCTGTGATGGAACCAAAGTTTCCAACATTGGTAACCGTATAGGTACCACCTTGTACTTCGTCTGGGTCTAATTTATTATTTCGAGCACGAATCGAAAGATCGTTTACGGCTCTAGCCAAACCAACAAGGTTGAGGTGGTCTGTGTTTTTTATAACGGGTACTATTAAATTTCCATCGCCAAGAGCAGTAGCCATTCCAACGTTAATGGCTTTCTTTTGGATGATTGTATTTTCACTAACCGAACTGTTGAGTAACGGAAATTCCTTGAGCGCCTGAACAACGGCAGCAATAAAAATAGGAGTAAACGTTAGTTTCTCTTGCTCTCGTTTTTGAAATTTTTCTTTCACACGTTCTCTCCAATCCCACAGATCCGTTACATCAACCTCAACAAAGGATTGAACATGAGCCGAAATTTTCCGGCTATTGACCATATGATCTGAAATCATTTTACCCATACGGGTCATTTCGATGTGTTGGTCTTGCCCAGAAATTGATACTGGAGCGGGTTTAGGAATATTTACTTGCTTTTCTTCAATCTGAATTTCGCTTTGAACAGGAGCAGTTGTTTGAACAGGAGCTGCAGTTCGTTTCTGTATGTATCCTAAAATATCTTTTTTAGTTACTCTTCCCTTATCACCTGTTCCTTGAATATTTTCCAATTCTTCTAAAGCAATTCCTTCTTCCTTGGCAATATTTTTCACCAAAGGAGAATAAAAACGACTCGTATCGCTAGACGATATTGTAGGCGTTTGAACAGTTGTTTGGGCAGAAGAAACTGCGGCTTCTATTACAGCTATTGGATCTTCTTTAGGAGTTTCTTTTACTTCTGGTAGCGGCTCAGAAACAACCTCTTCCTCGGAAGTTTCACCCGCACCAGCAATTTCAATAACAGCAATTACATCGCCAACTTGAGCAATTTCATTGACTTGAAATTTCTTCTCAATCAATATTCCTTCTACTTCCGATGGGACATCAGAATCGACCTTGTCAGTCGCAACCTCAACAATTGACTCATCAATTGCAATGGAATCACCCACATCTTTAAGCCAAGTAGTTAGCGTTGCTTCTGCAACACTCTCTCCCATTTTTGGTAATTTAAGTAGGTATTTACCCATAGTTTATAGCTTTTTAAAGTGGTACAAAGGTATCAAAATTCTTAGAGAGTCTTTCACAAAACACACAGCTTCCTATCCTTGAAGTGAATCTTCATAGGGGATACGTTTTAGAATACTGCGCCCTAAAGTTACTTCATCGGCATATTCCAATTCATCTCCTACAGGTATTCCACGTGCTATCGTTGATACTAATACTTCAAAAGCGGTGAGTTGTTTATTGATATAAAAAATCGTGGTATCGCCTTCCATAGTGGCACTTAGAGCAAAAATAATTTCTTTGACCTTACCAAGTTTTACTTTTTCAACCAAAGATGTGATTGTTAAATCCTGAGGCCCTACCCCATCAATCGGAGAAATAATACCATTTAGAACATGGTACTTTCCTTGAAATTGACCAGTATTTTCTATAGCCATTACATCTCGAATATCTTCAACTACACAGATTTGCTCGTCTGTCCGCCTAGGATTTGCACAAATTTCACAAACGGCAGTATCGGCAATATTGTGGCATTGAGAACAAAAAATAATCTCTGATCGAAACATACTCAATGCCGAAACAATTCCTTCTGTCTGTTCCTTGGGCTGCTTCAATAAATGTAAAACCAATCGCAAGGCTGTTCGCTTTCCAATCCCGGGCAATTGAGACATTTGATCAACGGCAAGCTCTAATAGTTTTGAAGAAAAATCCATGTAGACAAAAATACAAAATAAACCATCGTGTAGCTTTATTTTTGAATTTGTAAATGGAAATTATAAACATTTTTATTTGTTAAAAAACCAAAGCAATTCATTTGAAAAACTTTGATTGCTATTTCTTTTATACCTTTAACGACTATGATAACACCCATATTCATTCTCACCCTTGTACTCTGTTATTTTTCAGTACTGATGCTGATCTCATATTTAACAAGTAAAGAAGATTCAAATAAAGAGTTTTTTACTGCCAACCGAAGTTCTTCCTGGTATTTGGTAGCTTTTGGTATGGTAGGAGCCTCTCTCTCTGGAGTGACCTTCATCTCCGTACCGGGTTGGATTGAAGCTTCTCAATTCAGCTATTTCCAAGTTGTCTTAGGCTATATGGTAGGTTATTTTGTCGTGGCCTATGTATTGCTTCCCGTATATTATAAAAATCAGGTAACCTCGATTTACCAATACTTGGATGTCCGACTTGGAAAAAACAGCCATCGTGCTGGAGCCTTATTCTTTTTTATCTCCCGTGTTTTAGGTGCAGCTTTCCGTTTGTTTTTAGTTGCTATTGTATTACAACAATTCATCTTCGATGCACTTCATGTGCCCTTTGAAGTTACTGTGATTTTATCCATCGCACTGATATGGGTTTACACGCAGCGCGGAGGAATCAAAACCATTGTTTGGACCGATACGTTGCAAACCAGCTTGATGATTTTAGCAGTCTTCTTGTCTATAATGTACATCAACAAAGAACTTGGATGGAGTATGATGGATTTTTTGAGGTCTACTGAATTTGAACAATACAATTCGGTTTTAGTCACCGACTCTTTCTTGGTTCGGAATCATTTCTTTAAGTCATTTATTGGAGGAATTTTTATCACCATTTGCATGACAGGACTGGATCAAGACATGATGCAGAAAAACTTAAGTTGTCGAAATTTAAAAGACGCACAGAAGAACATGGTCGTTTTTAGTTTAGTTTTGGTTGTCGTCACCGGGCTCTTTATGCTGCTTGGCGCTTTGCTTTATATCTATGCTGGAAAAGAAGGCATTCCTCTTCCGCTTATGGATGGAAATCCAAAAACTGATTTACTTTTTCCAGAAATTGCATTAAATGGAAAACTAGGCTTGGGGGTTGGAATTACCTTTATCTTAGGACTAATTGCTGCAGCTTATAGTAGTGCTGACAGTGCACTCACCTCATTAACAACCTCTTTTTGTGTTGACTTTTTAGCCATTGAAAAACAGGATCCCGCTAAACAAAAAAGCCTTCGAAAGAAAACGCATATCGGAATGAGCTTTTTATTGATTCTGGTGGTTATCGCCTTTAAACACATACTAAACACCAACGTGATCGACAGTCTCCTTACGGTTGCTGGATATACCTATGGGCCTTTATTAGGTTTATTTGCCTTTAGCATTTTTACTAAATACACCATCAAAGATCGGTATGTATGGTTTGTAGTGTTTGCCTCCGTTGGCCTTACAAGTATTCTGGGAGGTATCGATGCGTCTGTATTGGGCGGCTACCAAATAGGATATGAATTGTTACCCCTGAATGGCTTATTTACATTCGTAGGCTTAATACTGATTCGTAGCAAGCAAGACTAAAGTACAAGACTGTTCGGTTTCAATCCCAGCATCCCGTAAACGTTTTTCAAATCCTTCATTTTCTGTTCCAGGATTGAAAATTATTCGTTTTGGCTTTAAGGTTAACAAATAATCGTAGTAGCTTTCTTGACGCGCAGGACCCAAATACAAAGTTATTGTATCTATATCATTCCAAGAATCCTGGTGTTCGGTATAAATAGATGTATCCTCTAACATACCTTCACGAAAACCTAGAGCATATACGGGATGATCCGCTGCTCTTAATTTATAGAAAGCTTTGTACGAATACCGCTCTTCGTTTGTTGAAGCACCTATGATTAAAGTAGTTTTGAGAGTTTGCTTCATAACTACCAGACCATCATTGAGCTTCCCCAAGTAAATCCACTACCAAAAGCTGCAAGCACTACCTTGGAACCTTCTTCTATCTTACCTTCTTCCCATGCTTCGGTCAAAGCTATCGGAATGGAAGCAGCTGTTGTGTTTCCGTAACGCATGATGTTGTTGTATACCTGATCATCGCTCAGCCCGAATTTCTTTTGGATGAATTGCGATATTCTTAAATTTGCCTGGTGTGGAACCAGCATGTCGATATCACTCGCTTGCCAATTGTTTTTTTGTAAACCTTCGTTGATGACTTCGGAGAAGCGAACAACGGCATGTTTAAATACCACTTGACCGTTCATATAAGGGTAATAACTGAGATCATCAGGATCGTTAGCACTAATTATTTCCGGAACCCAACGGTTGGTACTGGGCCCGATTAAAGAAAGTTCTTCGGCATAAGAGCCTTCTGAATAGATGTGAGAAGATAAAATTCCACGTTCCATATTAGTTTCTCTAGTAAGAATTGCCGCTCCTGCACCATCACCAAAAATAACAGAAACGCCACGACCTCTTGAGGTCATATCCAAACCACCGGAGTGATTTTCAGCTCCAACGACTAATACATTCTTGTACATCCCAGTTTTAATAAACTGATCTGCTGTAGTCAATGCATATATAAAACCGCTGCATTGGTTCCGAATATCCATTGCGGGACAGGCTGGAATTCCTAGTAAATCTTGAAGTACAACTCCAGATCCTGGGAAATAGTAATCTGGACTTAAGGTTGCAAAAAGGATTAAATCGAGGTCTTCTGCTGCCATATTAGCACGCTCCAAAGCAATTTTGGTTGCTTTTAGTGCCATAGTTGCAGTCGTATTTCCGTCCCCTTTTTTGATGTGGCGACGTTCCTTTATCCCGGTGCGTTCGGTAATCCATTCGTCAGAGGTATCCATCATTTTGGACAAATCTGCATTGGTTACAATGTTTTCTGGGACATACTTTCCTAAGCCAATAATTCTAGAATTATACATATTTCATATAGTAGTTAGTAGTACAAGTAAAGAATAATAGCAACTAACTCAAAAGAATTAGACGAACTTTTTGTAATTATTTACTTCGATATCAGCTTTGAGGTCATGAAGCAAATTGTAGAGTCCAAAGAACGTACGGTTGATGTATAGGAAATGTCTTGAACCACGATTTCCATTTAACTTCCTTATCTGCTCATCTTTAGAAAGCCGTTCGCTCATCAGAGCCACTTTAGACCAGAAACTTTCGTCCGAAAAGTCAAAGGTGTCATTGTGAAAAGGAAAGGTCAAAACGCCAAGTAACTCATGGAACAAATCTGTGATATAGACCCTGTCTTCTGCTGAATCGTCTGGTCGTAGAATTTCTAGGGTTGTGATTTTATCAATAAAAAAATCACGGTCTTTCATTGCTTCTTTCTGTGCCAATTCGAAATAAGGCACATAAAAATCTTCCGGAACTTCTTTTATACAGCCAAAATCAATAGCCACTAAAGCGCCCGAAGTATCCACCAAAAAGTTTCCGGGATGTGGATCGGCATGCACCCGTTTCAAAACATGCATCTGATACATATAGAAATCCCATAGGGTTTGTCCTACTATTTTCATTTGCTCAGGATCATTGTTCTGAGCCGTATACTCAGATAAATGAATACCTTCCATCCAATCCATGGTTAGAATTTTATCGCATGAAAATTCTGGATAGTAGTTCGGAAATTTAAGATTAGGAATCATTGAACAAGCTTCTGTAATCTCTTTGCTTTGCTCCAATTCAAGTGCGTAGTCAGTTTCTTCTAAAAGTTTCCCTTCTACCTCCTTGAAATATTTTTCAGAATCTTTTCCTCTAAGGTTAAATAAACGTGTAGCAACAGGTTTAACCAAAGTAAGGTCAGAACTGATGCTATTCGCTACTCCTGGGTATTGAATTTTAACTGCTAGTTTTTTACCGTCATTTGTCGCTTTATGAACTTGACCAATACTTGCGGCGTTTACCGATTCTGCAGTAAAGGTGTCGAATATTTCCTCTGGATAATTTCCGAGGTATTGCTTGAAAGTTTTTCGAACTAAAGGGCCTGATAATGGCGGAACAGAAAACTGCGCCAGACTGAATTTATCTACATAAGCACTTGGAAGTAAGTTTTTCTCCATGCTCAACATCTGAGCTACTTTGAGAGCACTTCCTTTCAAACTCTTCAGTCCATCGTAGATATCCGCTGCATTGTTTTGATCAAAGTTTTCTTTGGCCTGCTCTGGATTTGTGATTTTATCACCTATATATTTAATGTAGTTTCCACCAATTTTGACGCCAGTACTCACTAATTTTCCTGCGCGTTCTAGCTTTCCCGTAGGGATATAATCTAATGTCTTCAATTAATTTTTACTGATTTTTTCTTTCCACAAAAATTTTCCAAGGTCTACTAAAGCCTCTAATTGCGTATTGTCAAATACGTCAAAAGCTACTGTTATTGATTTTTCAATCGCTGCATCTGTTTTCTCAAACGCAGGCGAGGTATCGTCTAACCAAAATTTCAGGATAAAAAGCAACTGGGACCAAGCTGCTTCAGAAAACAAGCCAACTGGATGTTTTGCCAAGCTGAGGGTTTTATCGTCATTTCCTTCTTCGATCAATTCCATTGTAAAGGCTTTAAAACTCGATCGTAACTGTTTCAATTGACCCATTACTGTCATCGGACTTTCGGAACCTTTCAAACTAAATAAAACATAACTACGATTCAGAAGAAGTACTTCAAAAAAAGTGAAGTAAAAAGTCAACAAACGATCTTTTCTAGTCATCGCTGCATACCCGTCATTCTTGTGAAGTACCTGCATTGTGTTTTCAAAAAACACCTGCCAAACATGGTGTTTTATGGTATCCAAAGAAGCATACTTCTTATAAAAATCTTGTTCTTCAATTTCATTCGTCTTACAAAATTTGTAAACCGAAAGAGGATACTTTTCGTGCTCAAGAACACTGTCCATGTAGAGCGAGAGAATGTCAGGGGATTTAGTAGCAGCCATAGAATGTTTTATTTGAAGCAAAAATACAACTTGTTTATCTTTTTAAAGAAAAAACTAAACAAAATAAAATGCCAATTTGTCAGCGATTTAATTGTGGTATTTTTTTTGAACTAAGCAAAAAAAATTAAAATCATGTCAAAAGGTAAAATCAATGTTTCTGTTGAGAATATTTTTCCTCTCATTAAGAAATTTTTATACAGTGATCACGAAATTTTCTTACGTGAATTAATATCCAATGCAACCGATGCAACACTCAAGCTGAAGCATTTGAGCAATTTAGGAGAACCTACTGGAGAAGTTGGAGATCCGATCATCGAAATCAAACTTGATAAAGAAAAGAAAACACTTCATATCATTGACCAAGGAATTGGAATGAGCTCGGAAGAGGTTGAAAAATACATCAATCAAGTTGCCTTTTCTGGTGCCGAAGAATTTTTGGAACAATACAAAGACAGCGCTGCTGATACGGGTATCATTGGGCATTTTGGTTTAGGTTTTTACTCCGCCTTTATGGTTGCAGAAAAAGTTGAATTGATAACTAAGTCCTTTAAAGATGAACCGGCTGCTCATTGGAGTTGTGACGGTTCTCCAGAATTTACTTTAGTGCCACATGACAAAACGGAGCGTGGTACCGAAATTATTTTACACATTGCTGAAGATTCGGTTGAGTTTTTAGAAAATGGCAAAATAACCGAACTGCTGAATAAGTATAATAAGTTCATGCCGGTTGCTATTAAATTTGGAACTAAGGAAGAAACCCTTCCTATTCCTGAAGGAGCTGCAGAAGGTACAGAAGCAGAAAAAGTAACCGTTGACAATATTGTCAATAATCCAAATCCAGCTTGGACACAACAGCCTGCTGATTTGAAAGAAGGCGACTATAATTCTTTTTATCGCGAATTATATCCTGCACAATTCGAAGAACCTTTGTTTAACATTCACCTGAATGTAGACTACCCCTTCAACCTAACAGGAATTTTATATTTCCCTAAACTGAGTAACGACCTCAGCATTCAGAAAGACAGAATCCAACTGTATCAAAATCAAGTTTTTGTCACGGATAATGTGGAAGGAATTGTTCCAGAATTTCTGACCATGCTCCGAGGGGTTATTGATTCTCCAGATATTCCGTTGAATGTATCCAGAAGTTATTTGCAAGCGGATGGTGCGGTAAAGAAAATAAGCAACTACATCACTCGAAAAGTAGCTGATAAATTGGCAAGTCTTTTCAAAAAAGATCGAGCCGCTTTTGAACAAAAATGGAACGATATCAAAGTGGTTATCGAATACGGTATGCTTTCTGAAGATAAATTCTTTGAAAAGTCGGACAAATTCGCTCTTTACCCAACTGTAGACGGAAACTATTTCACTTTCGATGAATTGAAAGAAGCTGTCAAAGACCTTCAGACCGATAAGGAAGATAAACTGGTTATACTTTATGCATCTAATCAAGATGAACAACACTCTTATATAGAAGCTGCAAAAGAGAAAGGGTATCAAGTTTTACTCCTCGATTCTCCTATTGTTCCGCATCTGATTCAAAAATTAGAAGGCGCCAACGAAAAGCTTTCTTTCGCACGAGTAGACGGAGATGCTATCGAAAACCTCATCAAGAAAGATGAAGTAACGGTTTCTAAACTTTCGGATGAAGAAAAAGAGGCACTGAGTCCCCTTATCGAAGCAGTAGTACCGAAAGAGAAATACACCATTCAACTCGAAGCGCTAAGCAGCTCTCAACTTCCGTTTGTATTAACGCAACCCGAATTTATGCGTCGTATGAAAGAAATGCAACAAAATGGTGGTGCAGGGAGTATGTTTGGGAATTTTCCTGAGATGCACACCTTGGTAGTCAACACCAATCACCCACTCATAAGTCAAATCTTGAACACCAAGACAGAGAAGAAACGAGAACGACTGATTCAACAAACTTTAGACCTTGCACGTTTGTCACAAAACCTACTCAAGGGAGAAGAGTTGACCAAGTTTATTGTTCGCTCCGTTGACTTGATCAAATAATAACGGTTACTAAGGCTGTCTGAAAAGACAGCCTTTTTTTTTAAAACTGTTTTATATTAGCTCCATCAATAGCTAAACTATATTGAATGAATCAGGACGAAGACTACAAACTAGATAATCCCATTTGGTACGCATTGAACGAAACGCATAAGCAGTATGCAGTTGAGTTTAACGGTTGTAAATTCTACAAGCCAGAATACAGTCCTTTTGGCGGTATGGGTGAAGGAGGAGATGCGGCTTTGGCTTCAGATCAATACAGCAAGCTTACCCCTCTTTTTTATATGGTAGGCGATCCACCGATTGCTGGAAGTAGTGCCCGAATCAAAAAACAACTGACTGCTAATCAAATGATTCTTTACAAACCCTTTCCATTCGAAATCACAGAAACGATCATAAGGCTTGAAAATGAAGAACAAAAAAAGGAACTCTACGAATTAGTCAACTTAGTGCAACCCGGTTTTATTCGCGAAAAAACAGCGGCAATGGGAACGTATTTCGGAATTTATGCCGACAAGCAGTTAGTTGCTGTATCGGGTGAACGTGTAGAAATGAATTCTTACTCAGAAGTTAGTGCCGTTGTTACGCATCCAGACTTTCGTAAAAGAGGCTTTGCAAAACAGTTATTAAAACGAACTACAGACAAAATTTTCTCAGACAAGAAAATCCCCATGCTGCATGTGGACGAAAACAACACATCTGCGATTGGGCTTTATGAGCAACTTGGTTTTGTAACCAGACGTAAGATGGGGTTTTGTTTGCTGGAGGCTGTTTGATTGAGGGTGCCTAATCTCAATAATCAGTACTTAAAAACATTCAACCACCTAATTAACAAGCGCTAATAAATAAAATTCTATTTCTTTTTTTGGAAAATACGACAAATGTCGCTATATTTGAAGCAAAAGTCGCTTTATGCTTGTAACTATCACTCCATTAAGTCTAGAACAAGAAACTGTTTTCAAGTGGTTGAACTTAAAGAACAACTCATCGGAACGGAGCAATGCCTCCTTCAATTATATGAAGCTTATACGCACAGGAATCAAAAGCAGTTCCATTGCTTCCTTCCTAAAGCACTCGAATCTTTCGCAAAAACAACTTTCTAAAATCATACATCTATCAGAACGTACATTACAGCGGAATTCGCCCGAGAAATTACTCGATCTTGGAGCCTCCGAAAAACTCATTGAGCTTTGCCGTCTTTTCCACAAGGGCATAACTGTTTTTAACAATAAAGAAAAACTACTACTCTGGATCAACAGGCCTAACCTTCCGCTGAACAACCAAACTCCCCTTGAACTTATGGAAACAAGTTTAGGCATGGATATGGTTCACGATGAATTAATCAAAATCGAACAGGGTGTATTCTCATGATCGTTTATCGCATTGCAAAAAAAGAATATATTGAAGACCTCAGTGGAAATGGGGCCAAACGTACAGGCGGGCGCTGGAACTCAAAGGGAACACCCGTTTTGTACTGTGCTTCAACTTCGTCCTTGGCAATTCTAGAGAAACTGGTCAGTATTGATATGGATCTTTTGCCAGACGATTTGTGTATTGCAGCTTTAGAAATCCCAAAAAGTAAAATTTTAAAAATACCCGAAGAAGAGCTCCCCAAAAATTGGAATCACTACCCTAGTCCAGATGCCTTAAAAAGTATTGGTAAAAGCTGGATTGAGTTGGGGAATTTTTGCACACTACAAATCCCAAGCGCAGTGAATCCTATGGAGTCAAATTACCTCATCAATGTGAAGCATCCTTTAATGGAAAAAATCAAGATTAAAGAAGTAACACCTTTCCGAATAGACAACAGGTTGTCAAAGTATTAAATTCCGATTTACAACAACGCATCTTGTTTTGTATAGGGGAAAATTTCATCATATTTTTTAATGAGATTCATTCCAATACGACGGTTGATGTGTTTACGATCGAGTTGATCTGGAGAGCTTAAGCCCGATGCAGCTATCAACTCCGTAAAACTTTTGAGGGTTTTTCTGTGAAAATTGGCTACTCGTACAGATTTGTCATTTACATCCAATCCGCTCATAAGTGATTTGTTCTGGGTTGCAACTCCAACAGGGCATGAGTTTGTATTACACTCCAACGCTTGAATACATCCAATTGCCATCATCATAGCGCGAGCACAACTCACCATATCGGCTCCCAATGCAAGGGCACGAGCGATGTGGAAACCTGTGAATATTTTACCCGAAGCTATTAGCTTAATTTCATCTTTCAACCCAAAACCAACCAAAGTGTCGTATGCAAAAGCCAATCCGTCACGCAAAGGAACACCTAGAGAATTCGAGAATTCGACTGGTGCAGCTCCTGTACCTCCTTCTCCACCATCAATGGTAATGAAGTCTGGTGTAATTCCCGTTGCGATCATAGCTTTACAGATATCTATAAATTCGTATTTTTTACCAATGCACAATTTAAAGCCAACAGGTTTTCCGTTAGAACGCTCGCGTAACAAGGAAATGAATTCAATCAATTCGGTAGGGTTTGAAAAAGCAGAATGACTGGGCGGAGAATGTACATCTACATGGGGCTCTACATCGCGAATTGCGGCTATTTCAGGTGTGTTTTTTGCAGCAGGTAAAATCCCTCCATGCCCCGGTTTAGCCCCTTGAGAGATTTTTATTTCGATCATTCGGACCGAATCTAAGTTCGCTTTCTTTGCAAAGGAATCTGGGCAAAACGCACCTTCTTTAGTTCTACAACCAAAATATCCTGTTCCAATTTGCCATATCAAATCGCCTTGAGGTTCTAGATGAAAAGGACTGATCGACCCTTCTCCGGTATTCTGAGCAAAGTTGCCAATTTTAGCACCTTTATTTAATGCCAAAACAGCATTCTTACTAAGCGAACCGTAACTCATTGCAGACACATTTAGTAGACTTGCAGAATAGGGTTGTGTACAATGCTTACCACCAACAGCAATCCTTGGTTTTGTATCTATCTTGGCTTCATCAATCGCATACATAGAATGATCCATCCATTCATATCCAGAGCGATACACGTCCATTTGAGTTCCAAAAGGAACCGTATCGGTTACATCCTTTGCCCGTTGATAGATAAGACTCCGAAACATACGGTTGATCGGTCGGCCTTGCGTATCCGTTTCAACAAAATACTGCATAATTTCTGGTCGAATGGCTTCCAACATATATCGAAAATGACCTAGTACTGGGAAGTTTCGAAGAATCGTTTGTCGTTTTTGTGTCAAATCATAAAAACCCAATAAAATTATCGGCGCAGTAACCGTCAAGCTCCAAAGCACAGGTTGCCAAAAGAGATAGGTAAGTCCGGTTAAAGAAAGAGTTAAGAAGGATAAAAAGATAAAGCCAGTACGTACTTTCATAAGAATATATATTACGGAATCTATCAAGATTCAGCCTAAAGTTAGTAAATCTAGTCGGTTATTTGTTTAAAGATTATAATTCAAAAATTGATGTAGCGAGCTGACCAATGTGCAATCATATCACCAGCATATAAAGAATCGCGTTTGTCGGTCAATAAATGATCGGCACCATCCAATGAAATAAAGCTTTTCGGATGCCAAGCAGCTTGATAAATCTGAGCGGCATTTTCAATTCCTACAGTAGTATCTTGGGGAGAATGTAGAACCAAAAGAGGAAGTTTCAAGCCTCGGATAGTTTCTTCCATATTCTTTTCGTTTAAATCATCCAAAAACTGTTTTTGAATCTTAAATTTCCGCCCTCCTATTTTCAAAACAGCTTCACCGTTTTGTTCAATTTCTTTAATCCCAGATTTCAAAAGATGAGTAACATGTTGAGGATTGGAAGGGGCTCCAAGGGT
>PXYQ01000150.1 GCA_003023645.1 Candidatus Arcticimaribacter sp.
TTTTAAGATAAAATATTGAAAAACGATACTATTGAGCTTGTAATAACTGTTCTGGGGCTTTTTACTCGATCGTTTTCCTAGCATTTTAAAGAAATTGAAATACATATAAGCATGAGCCTTGAGTATGCTTATGCAGTTTTGAAGTTCCCCTTTTAGTAAAAATCGAACCCCAGCCACTCCATCTAACAATAACCGACTGCACAGAATAAACGGTAATTGTAATGCAGGAACATTCTTTAAAAGCATATAAGTTGAGTTTCGATAATTATAAAAAACTTTTAAAGGCGATTCTGGAAGGCTTGCGCCACCCAGGTGATACACTTTGGAATCTCCAATACAGAAAACCTCACTTCCTAAGTTGTTTGCCCTCCAACAGAGATCAATTTCTTCTTGATGCATAAAAAAATCTTCATCAAAACCGCCAAGTTTTTGAAAAAGTGTATTCCGAATAAACAAACAAGCGCCTGAGGCCCAGAATACATTTTGATTTCCATTGTATTGACCATCATCTTTTTCAATTTGGTCAAAAATGCGACCCCGACAAAAGGGGTAGCCCAATCGGTCAATATATCCGCCTGCCGCACCAGCATATTCAAATAAACTTGGATCTTTCTCGTCTAAAATATGAGGCTGTACAATTCCAGTATTGGAATTATTTTTAAAGAAATTGATTATCGGTGGTAGCCAGTTTTTTGTTACTCGAATATCATTATTTACAAGACAAATAATTTCTTCTTTAATTTCTTTTAGGCCCGCATTATATCCTCCAGCATAGCCCTGGTTTTCCTTATTTATAATACGTCTTACATCTGGAAATTCAGTTGTAAGAAAATCGATCGAATCGTCTGTAGAGTTGTTGTCAATGACATAGATTGTCGCTTCTTTACTATATTGAATCATTTCGGGTAGAAAACGTTTAAGAATTTCTTGCCCATTCCAATTCAATACTACTAATGCAACTGTCATATCCTATATTTTGGTAATTCTTTGATGAAGTTATATGACTTCATCTTAAAATCCATAATACAAAAATAGTGTTCTTTCCCGTTAGTTAGCATCAAAAACTGACTCTTTAGTGTCATATTGTATTGTGCTATTTGGTCGAAGGTGCTTTGAGAAATTGCTATTGATGGGGCCTTGCATTCAACCAAAATGTGAACATCACCTTGGGGAGTATAGACTACAATATCATAGCGTTTGAGCTGCCCGTTGATTTTAATTTGTTTCTCTACATTGATCAGACTCTTGGGATACCCTAATTCAGTAATTAAGAATTGAAGGCAGTGTTGACGCACCCATTCTTCGGGAGTCAATAGTAGATTCTTTTTACGGATCAAATCTAAGATATACGTCTTATTTTCCCTATTTTTGAGGGTAAACGTATAGTTGGGGAAATTTAGTTGTTCCATACTACAAAAGTGAGCATTTTTTAGCTTTGAAAGACATAAATCAAATACTGAGTTCGATAAAAAAGGGAGATTACGCTCCTGTGTATCTCTTAATGGGGACAGAACCTTTCTTTATAGATCAGGTAACAAAGGTTTTGTCGTCTCATGTTGTTGAAGAACATGCTCGAGATTTTGACTCCACAATTTTTTACGGAAAAGAAACACTACCTGAACAAATCATTGAAACGGCAAAGCGTTTCCCAATGATGGGATCTCATCAATTGGTGGTTGTTCGCGAAGCACAATATTTAGATAAAACAATTGACTTTTTAGTTCCGTATCTAGAAAACCCTCAGAGTCAAACGGTTTTGGTTCTCTGTTATAAGCACAAAAAACTGGATAAACGTAAAAAGTCATATAAGGCAATTGCAAAATCAGGTGTTGTTTTGGAAACCAAACCTCTTTACGATAATCAAGTAGCCGATTGGATTAAAGATCGTGGCTTGCGTTATGGATTTAATTTCCATCCTCACGCTCCCCCTTTACTGGTTTCTTTTTTAGGAACTGATTTAAGTAAAATTGATAAAGAGCTCGAAAAGTTAAGTAATCGGGTAGAAGAGGGGGAAGAAATAACCCCTGCTATAATTGAAAAGCACATTGGATATAGTAAAGATTTTAATGGATTTGAACTTCAAAAGTCTCTGGGTAAACGTGACTTGGAACACTCTTTTCGGATCATTCGCTATATGGCATCTAATGCAAAGAAGCATCCAATCACTTTAACTATAACAGTTCTCTTTAATTTTTTCCAAAAGCTATTGCTTTTTCAAGGTCTATCATCACCATCAAAGGCTCCTACAGTTCTAGGTGTATCGCCCTATTTTGTTAAAGATTATGAAGCAGCATCTCGTTTTTATTCAATGAAACAGATTGCCAAAGTAATTGGACATATAAAGGATGCAGATCTTAAGAGCAAGGGTGTCGGTGCTCAAAACCTTCCAACAGAAGAGCTTTTAAAAGAATTGATTCTTAAAATTGTTTCGAGTTAAATTTCAGGAAAAGCTTCTGGATTGGATTCGTGCATGATAGCGTACACCTTTTCAAAAATATCATCTTCAGACGGTTTTGAGAAATAATCGCCATCACTTCCATAAGCAGGCCTATGTGGTTTTGCACTCAATGTTTGCGGAGTACTATCCAACAACGGAAAAATATTTTGAACGTCGATTAGCTGCTGTAGAATATAGGCTCCACCACCACCGGGTACATCTTCATCGACAATCAAAAGGCGGTTAGTTTTTGCTAAACTTTTTTGAATTCCGTGTTCCAAATCAAATGGAAGTAGGGTTTGAATGTCAATTACTTCTGCATCAATGTCAAAATGCATCAACTCTTTAGCTACAGCTTCGACCATGCGTAAAGTAGACCCGTAAGAAACTAGGGTTATATCTGTACCTTCCTTTAGAATTTCAATTTTACCTAATGGTATTCTAAATTCACCAAGATTTAAGGGTTTTCTTTCTTTTAGGCGATATCCATTAAGAGACTCAACAACAATTGCAGGTTCATCTCCTTCTAATAACGTATTGTACATTCCAGCAGCCTGAGTCATGTTTCGAGGCACGGCAATATTAATTCCTCTTAATAGGTTTACGATTCCACCCATGGGCGAACCACTGTGCCAAATTCCTTCTAAACGATGGCCTCGGGTACGAATGATTAGTGGAACAGCTTGCTTTCCAATAGTTCGGTAATGATATGATGCTAGATCGTCACTAAGCGTTGGTAAGCAGTACAGAATATAATCTAAATATTGTATTTCGGCAATTGGACGTAAACCTCTTAAGGCCATTCCAATTCCTTGTCCTATAATGGTAGCTTCACGAATCCCAGTATCTGCAACACGTGTGGCGCCGTACTTGGCCTGCATACCTTCCAAACCTTGGTTTACATCACCAATTTTACCAACGTCCTCACCAAAAAGTAAAAGTTTGTCGTTACTTTCAAGGAGGGCATCAAAATTGTCTCGGATGATGATACGCCCATCTACCCATTCTTCTTTTTCTCGGCTTTGGGGGTTATTTCTTGAAGATTAGTTATTTTAAATTTAGTTTATGTTTTAAAAAGGAATTTCTTGGGAGATGGTGAACTTCAAGAGGGTCAAAACTGGAGTACCACCAACACCCAAACCTTTACGTTGCCCCTTT
>PXYQ01000033.1 GCA_003023645.1 Candidatus Arcticimaribacter sp.
TTTAAATAAAATAAACGTATTAAATGATAATTTGGTATTTAGTTCCTTTGAATTCTTCAAAAATAACTTCATCCATTTTAGAGTTGTATTTAATGATATTGCATTACCATAATTCCAACCACTACGACTTGAATTTTTCATGATCAAAGTCCATCCTCCACCATCAGTTGTCATATCTGCATAGATTTGAAAAGGTGTACCGTTATTAATGTTAGCATTTGCAATCCAATAAAAACCGTCTGTTGATGAAGGATATGCTTGTTTAATCGCATATGCACTTGTAGCTGCATTTCCAGATGTTAACCCATTATTTGAAATGGATACAATATTACCCGCTGAGGTTATGGGCTCAGCCGATCCAATTTGCCCACTAGAGCTAATAGCTTCTGAAGTATTGGAAGTTATTTTTCCATTGCGAGTTAGATATTGCCCATAAATACTTCCTTGTGTCAATACGACTAAGAGTAATATTTGTATTTTGTTTTTAAACATTTTTTAATAATTATCAATAGAAATAATCAAACTGGACTCTATCAGTATTAATTAGTGAAGTACCACTGTTGTTTGCAGGCACATAAGTCAAAGTTGTTCCGCTCCAAGAATAAGCAGTGTTGCTAATACGAACTCCATTGAGAAACATTTTTACTTTACTATTTGAATGTGGCGTTTGTGTTAATGTGAAACTGGTTTGTGATGCCGAGGCAGTAGATTCATCTGTTACGTCTGTAATACCAGAAGATGGAGTTGTCCAGGAAAGTGTTCCAGAACCATCAGTCTTTAGCACTTGATTAGCAGTACCATCTGTATTTGGTATAGTAATAGCACCTGCAGTAATTGTCCCGCTGGTCCCTACATTAGTGATATTTGTGTCGCCTAATTGAATTTTATTGGACACTCCCACGATTGCATTATGACCAATAGCGGTTGCGTTTGTTAAATTAGTAGGGTTCGCTGATCCTATACCTGCATTTTTTCCAATAAAAGTGTTATTGTATCCATTAACATTATACCATCCAGCTTTATCGCCTAATCCTGTATTACCTGAACCTTTTGTTCTTCTTAATGCATCCCAACCAATTGCAACGTTTTTATCTCCACTGTAATTTGACTGTAGTGCTCTATAACCCAATCCCACGTTATCATTTCCTGTGTTTGTGCTTTCTGTCCTAATACCAGATCCAGCTTCTACACCTACCATAGTGTTATAATTACCTGCATTATTATTGAGAAGGGAATTTGAGCCAATTGCAACATTGCTTTGACCTGTAACATTCATTGTCATTGACCTATCACCTATTGCCAAATTATTTGAGCCTGTTGTGTTTGCATCCAAAGCTTCACTTCCTCCAATAGCTATATTTCTGCTGCCACCTATATTTTTATTTAATGAATTCCAACCAATACCAACATTCATAAACCCAGTGGTATTATCTTTCATTGATCTTGCGCCTATTGCTACATTTTTGTTTCCAGAGGTTACACTATTTAAGGTCAAGTATCCCAAACCAACACTTCTATGCATAGATCCAACATGTGGAGTAGTTGTTCCATCTAATAGTACGTTTTCTGTGGCGTATAAAAAACTTGGGATTAGAGGAGTTCCCCATGAAAGTATTCCAGAACCATCAGTCTTTAGCACTTGATTAGCAGTACCATCTGTATTTGGTATAGTAATAGCACCTGCAGTAATTGTCCCGCTGGTCCCTACATTAGTGATATTTGTGTCGCCTAATTGAATTTTATTCGATGCATTTACCGCTGCATTAGCACCAATTGCTGTTGCATTTATCAAATTATTTAAACTTACGTCGGCTTCACTTCCAATTAGGGTATTGTTAGTACCTGAAGTATTCACGTCTCCAGCATTGAAACCTAATGCAGTATTTCCACTCCCAGTATTTAATTTTAAGGAGTTACCACCTAGAGCCGTATTATTACTTCCACTAACATTTTGTCTTAACGCCATATAGCCAGTTGCAACATTAAAATCTCCTGTTTGATTGAGACGTAATGCCAACCCACCATTAGCTATGTTAAGACTCCCAGAGAGATTTGAAATTAAAGCTTCGTGACCAACAGCAGTATTATCCCCTCCATTGATATTGTAATATAAAGCTGCATTTCCAATAGCAGTGTTATAATGTCCCTCCGTATTATTACTTAAAGTCCTTCTGCCATTAGCAGTATTGTGATGTCCTGAAATGTTTGTTTGTAAAGCTTTATAACCAGTTGCAGTATTATAAAACCCATTAATATTTGAGGTTAACGCCAAATATCCAACGGCAGTATTATAGTTTCCAATAGTATTTGAGGTTAATGCTTGGTAACCATTAGCAGTGTTATTACTCCCAGTAGTATTAGCACTTAGTGATTCATAACCATAAGCGGTGTTTTCTGTTCCAGTAGTGTTTGAAACAAGTGAATTAACTCCAATAGCAACTGAATTTGTTGCAGAAACTACTCCACCAATAGCAATAGTATTGTTGCTGTCTACATGGGTTGATGAATTAACAGAAGAAAAAATCCATTTCCAGGTTGGACTATTATACACGTAGAGTCCTTCTACTTGGTCTGTTTGGTATAATAGCAAACCCTCTGCGGGAGTTGAAATAGCATTCTTTTGAATTTCTGTCATTCTGGGTACTAAAAGACCTTTAGTAGTCGAGCTAACATCTAAAACCGAAGATGCTTCTGGTGTTGTAATTCCTATCCCTACTGGTCCAGTAACATTAAGTGTGTTGTTTAGCTGAGTTGTGCCTGTAACCGTTAAACTAGCAGCAAGTTCTACGTTACCAGTAACTTTAAGTATGTTGTTTAGTTGAGTTAAACCGCCAACGGTTAAATTTCCATTTAAATTTAAATTATTGGTAACACCTAGGCTATTGAGTGAGGAAATTCCATCAACACGTAAACTACCGGTAAGAATACTTGGACTTGTATTGGCAACTGTAAAGGAGTTGTTAATTAGCGTGGCTCCACCAACAGTTAAATTAGCAGCTAGTCCTGTGTTGCCACTAACGGTTAGATTAGAAGCAAATCTAGCGTTACCTGCAACATTAAGTGTATTGTTCAGCTGAGTTGTGCCTGTCACCGTTAGATTAGCAGCTAGTCCTGTGTTGTCACTTACTGTCAGATTAGAAGCAAATCCTGCGTTACCTAAAACATTAAGTGTATTGTTTAATTGAGTTGTACCATCTACATTTAAATCTCCTGTAAGAAAACTTGTACTTGAGCTTGTAACTGTAAATGTTTCATTAAGCGTAGTTTCACCATCAACATTTAACGTGTTATTTAAATCAGTAATTCCGTCTACAATAAGCTTACCTGTAAGCGAAGTGATCGAAGAATTTGCAACCTCAAGATTTCCATTCATCAATGAATAACCGTTAACGGTCAAAGCTTTGTTGTTGTTGCTTTTACTCGTAGAACTAATTATATTTAAAATTGTTCCACCATCTACTGTTAACAATCCACTTACATAGTTGTCCCCGTCTAGCGTAACGTCATCACCAAAACGAGAAAGTCCATCTACAATAAAATCCCCGTCTATATCTACGTTACCAGAAGCAGTAATGTCTCTGTGATATTCATAAGGCAAATACAAAAACGATTGCTGAGACAAGAAAGAGAAATTTGTACCCCCCTTGAGGTCAATCTCTACTATTAAGCTTCTTAATGTTCCATCCCAAATAATCTCATTGAATACTCCCACTGAAGGAGAACCACTTCCAATTATCAAATGTACTAGTCCGTTACTATCCGTTTGGGTAGATTGGGTTTCTCGGTATAGCGAATTATCGTTTTCATCTACAATAGTGAACTCAAAAGATACACTTGAGGAAACAAGAAGATTGTTCGATGCATTAACTCCTGGAAGTTCTTTGTCTGTAGTGCCTATAATAACTGCTTGATAGCTTATACCTTCAGTTTGAGCATTTAATTTAAACGCTATAAAAAGGATTAAAGTAATTAGTTTATACCTCATGATTTTTTATTTGTTTATTGGGAATATTACAGAAAACCCGAAATTTTCAGCAACCTGCTTCAGACTTTCTACATCAGGTTTAGGGAATACAGTAAGCCCTACATTAGTATAGACTAGATTCGATGCATTAATACCGATAATTATATTTTTCGATAATTTAAAATTGAGTGCGAGTCCAAAAGAATAATAAAGGTGGTTTCCATTGAATTCAGAATCATCTGTAATGTCAAATGTTGTTAAATTTATTTTTTGAGTGCCAGAGGTTATGTTTGCAAAACCAATTCTTGATTGGGCTTTTAAGCTTATTTTTTTTACTGAAAATATCTTCCAGTCTATTCCAGTACCAATTCCTATATAACTTGTATCCCATTCGTATGTATTGCCATTTGCGATATCTTGAGAGGTCGTCCCAAAAGACAATAGGTCAATACCAGTTCTTATAAAAAAGTTCTTCCTAATTTGAAAAGAATAGTTTAAACTCAGGAAGTTTTTATTTCCAGGAATAAATTCAACATCGCTATTTCCAGCGGAATCTACATATGTGAAATCTGTTGAGGCAAAGCCTAAACTAACATCAAAAAAATGTTTGGCAGTAGCATTAGAATTTGAACTTGTATCGGATGTGATTTTAGTGCTTTCAATTGGTAAAAAATCTTCAAGGATAGTGGCTGTTGGAGTGTCTGTTGTGGTAACCTCAGTTACAGCTGCATTATCAATTTCATTTGAGATTTCAGTTGGACTAGACGTTGCTGAAGCAACATCAGTTGGAGGAACATTCACACCAGCGACATCTTCTAATTCGTTCGGGCTATAAGTGTCAATTAGAGAAGGAAGTAGGGTCGAACTAGATATTGCCGAATCACTTCTTTTGTTGTTTTCAACTACATTTAATGAGTTTATTTTTCTTACTGAGATCGAATCAATTTCTTTAACTGAAACAAGCGGAACGTTTTTTTTAGGAAAAATATACCAATAATCTTTTTCACTAAGATTATTCTCAACAATAAACAAGTCGGCTTCCTTTTTTGTGTAAAACGCTTTAATTGATACTCTATGAAAACCATTTGTCTTTGGAAGAACATTTACCTCTTTATATCCTTTACTTTTGAATAAACTATATAGAGCAATTGCGTTCCATTCATACTTGAAGGACCCTACAATTATTTTAATTTTATCCTTTTTTATTGAGTCTTGAGCTGTTGTATTGTAAGACACAAGCATGAGCGTCAGGAACAGTAAGGAGAAGTAATTTTTCATTAATCTTTTTTTATTAAAACAGTATTAAAATTCCGAGCTTTAGATTCAATTCGAATAATATAATGGGCTTGTTTTAAATTATCTAATATGATTGTTCTTTCCAAATGACTTTTCTTTTCATAGGAAGAGATTAACCTGCCTATCATATCAAAAATATAAACGTTTACGGGAAAGATATCGTCCTCGCCTTCTATGAATATACTTTTCTGAAAAGGGTTAGGGAAAACCGAAACACTTAGGGTATTCTCCGCAAAAAGAAAAGTTTCATCAGGTTCTAGATTAGTGTTTTCTAATACATATTCAAAACCCTGAATAAGGGTTCTATTTGAGTTCGTATAAAGTCCTGTTGACAGGGATTGCCCTATGGTAAATGAAACATATGAGTCTCCAACTGTACTAGAACCCCCTTGTATAGAAAGTGTCTCCTTTAAAACTTGTGAATACAAGTTTATAGGCAATAATATATATAGTAAATAAATATTTTTTAAAACCATATACATTAAATATACTACTGATTTTTATTAAGTGAAGTTCCTTTAAAGTGAGGCACTCATAATACATACAAAGCCAAATTTAAGTATAATAACTATGCTAATCTGATAATCCAACACTAATTTTGGTGTTAATAAATTAATTTAAATTACCAAATAGGGTTTGTTTGGTGTTTTTCGAGAGATTTTACAATGTATTAATTTGTGAAAGGCACAATAAGAATCAGTCAACGGGTTTCTTTTATATTCGTTAATCTTTTTCAGTTGATTGGGGAAGTTCCATTCCTATCTCAACGAACCACATGTTAATTTTAATCAGGATCAGGTAAGGCTTTTTTGATTCTTATAGAATTCTGTTCCGCATAAAATGTTCTTTTTAGAACCTTTAGTGCTAATTTTAAAAGGTTTCAACTTTTTTTTGAAGACTATTGTATTCAAACGGAAGAATCTAAGGACATTCTTAAACAAGCAATTAATTCTACATTCCGTACTAAATCTGTTAGCTTAATTTTGTATTTTCACCCAAATTTAATTCACAGCACTATGGCATTTGACATTGAGATGATTAAACAAGTATACGCACGACTAGATAAAAGCGTATCCAATGCACGTCAACTAACAGGAAAACCCTTAACAGCTTCAGAGAAAATATTATATTCCCATTTATGGGGAGGCAAAACTGATCGTCCTTACGAAAGAGGAAATGATTATGTAGACTTTGCTCCCGATCGTATTGCTTGCCAAGATGCAACAGCCCAAATGGCTTTGTTGCAGTTTATGCAAGCTGGGAAAACACAAGTAGCAGTTCCAACGACTGTTCACTGTGATCACTTAATTCAAGCTAAGTCCGGGGCTACTATCGATTTGAAATCGGCAAACAGCACTTCTGCAGAAGTATTTGATTTTTTAGAATCTGTTTCCAATAAATACGGAATTGGTTTTTGGAAGCCGGGTGCAGGAATCATTCACCAAGTAGTTTTAGAAAATTATGCATTCCCAGGTGGAATGATGATTGGAACGGATTCACATACTGTAAACGCAGGTGGATTAGGAATGCTAGCTATTGGTGTAGGTGGAGCAGATGCAGTAGACGTTATGGCTGACATGCCTTGGGAATTGAAATTCCCAAAACTAATTGGTGTAAAACTAACAGGTAAACTTAACGGTTGGACAGCACCCAAAGATGTTATCTTAAAGGTAGCTGGGATTCTTACTGTAAAAGGTGGAACCGGAGCGATTATAGAATATTTTGGAGATGGAGCCGAATCCATGTCATGTACTGGAAAAGGAACCATCTGTAATATGGGAGCTGAAGTTGGTGCAACCACTTCTACTTTTGGTTATGACGACTCTATGGAGCGTTATTTACGTTCTACAGATCGTGATGATGTTGCCGATGCAGCAAATGCAGTTCGCGAACATTTAACAGCAGATCCAGAAGTATATGCAAATCCTGAGCTTTATTTTGATCAAGTAATAGAATTGGATTTAAACACCCTTCGCCCACACATCAACGGACCTTTTACTCCAGATTTAGCTACTCCGGTATCTGAAATGAGTAAAGTTGCCAAAGCAAACGATTGGCCATTACAAGTAGAGTGGGGCTTGATCGGTTCTTGTACAAACTCTTCTTATGAAGATTTAGCGCGAGCAGCTTCAATTGCGAAACAAGCAGTTGACAAAAAATTAGTTACAAAAGCAGAATTTGGAATCAATCCAGGTTCGGAGCAAGTGCGCTATACAGCAGAACGGGATGGATTATTAGTTCCTTTCAATGAGTTGAATGCAAAAATATTTACAAATGCTTGTGGGCCATGTATCGGTCAATGGGCTCGTGAAGGTGCAGACAAGGAAGAGAAAAATTCGATTATTCATTCCTTCAATCGAAACTTTTCTAAACGTGCCGATGGAAATCCAAACACCCACGCCTTTGTTGCTTCTCCAGAAATGGTTGCTGCAGTTGCAATATCTGGACGCTTGGACTTTGATCCGGTTAACGATACCCTCATCAATCAAGATGGAGAAGAAGTTAAATTGGATCCACCAACAGGAATGGAATTACCTCCACTAGGATTTGATGTAAAAGAAAATGGGTACTTAGCTCCACAAGAAGATGGTTCTACTGTAAATGTAGCCGTTAGTGAATCTTCAGAGCGTTTGCAGTTGCTTACTCCGTTTACTCCTTGGGACAGTCAAAACCTTATTGGTGCTAAACTATTAATCAAAGCTCTTGGAAAATGTACTACGGATCATATTTCAATGGCAGGTCCATGGTTACGTTTCCGTGGTCATTTAGATAATATTTCTAATAACTGTTTAATTGGAGCGGTTAACGCTTTTAACGAGAAGACCAATTTTGTTAAGAATCAATTGACTGGCGAGTATGGTGGTGTACCTGACGTTCAACGTCAATACAAAGCTGCTGGTCTAGAAACTGTTGTTGTTGGAGATCACAACTACGGTGAAGGTTCTTCCAGAGAACATGCCGCTATGGAGCCTCGCTTCTTAGGTGTTAAAGTTGTATTGGTTAAATCGTTTGCACGGATTCATGAAACAAACTTGAAGAAACAAGGGATGTTAGGAATCACGTTTAATACGGAATCAGAATACAGCTTGATTCAAGAAGATGACACCTTTAATTTTATAGATTTAAAAGACTTTGCTCCAGGAAAACAAATCACTGTTGAGGTGGTTCATGCAGATGGATCTAAAGACATTATCTTAGCAAATCACACGTATAACGAACAGCAAATTGAGTGGTTCAAAGAAGGTTCTGCCTTAAACCTAATCAAGAAGCAAAACGTTGCTTAATATTTTTAATGCTTATTTTAAAGGCCCGTTTATCGGGTCTTTTTTTATGGAACAAATGGGATTATTATAGGCCATAACAGTAGCCTTTCATCTAAATCTACTCTAGGTTGAGTTTAAATAAATTAATTCACAATGGTAAATTTTCGGTTGACCTGAAAATGCTTATTCTTCTTTTTTCTTAGGGTCTTTTCCAACCATGCGTTCAAAACGATCCGGAATATAATTTTTATTAACATCTTCTTCACTACCCATGGTTGTACTGATAACTCCGTAGACAATTACTCCCACAATAAGAACAACTATAGCAACAACAACAATAATAATCTCATTCATAATAAAATAGTTTCTAGGAAATTACAACTAAATAATAAGAATAAATCATTATTTAACTTGGAAATCATCAAATCACTACGGAAAAGCGCTCTCTTTTAAAAAATAACCACCCCTTGTTCTATCCAACGAGCAAAGCTTTTATCGTACCCATGAATGCTATCGGTTAAACCTCGATTATTCTCAACAGGATACCCTTTATTGACCCAATCAAAAACACCGCCATAGAGGTTAAAGGTCTTTTCGAAGTCTAAACGGAGTAGTTTTTTCACAAGTTTTTCACTTCGATAACCAACACTACAGTATACTACTACTGTTTGTTCTTTATTAAATTTTTCAAAAGATTTTAAATCCCAGTCTTTTTCTCCCACCCAAACAGCGTTATCAATATGACTGACGTCATACTCTGCTTTTGTACGAGTATCCAAAAGAATGATGTTAGGTTTGGTTTGAAGTTCTTCAACGCTAAGAACAGGAACATTCTCTGATATTAGTGCATTTACCATAGTATCAAAGGGTGATTCTTGTGCTGTAGTTGTGAGTGCACAAAGTTGCAGTAGGGTGCTTAAAAAAAAGACTTTCAGTTTAAGTAAGTTCATTTTACTTTTTTTGTAATAACATCAACTTGTTTTTTGTGATGCTGTACATGATAAATTGTAAAGTATAAAATTTCCCTGAAGGTTAACCTTCCCATTAATGGATGTGGAATGACATAAAGGTCTAAGTCATCTTCTTCCCATCTGTTTACCAATTTCATCAATCGATTAATGAGTTTATTGAATCGAATTGTTTGCTGTTGTTTTACTTCACTACCGATTGGCTTGGGAGTAAATCGTTTTGGAGCTACCGCAGCTCTTCCATCCAATGCCTTTTGATATCGTGCGACTAATTCATCATAAGACCGAGAAGGACGATTGGTTAATCCAAATTGATAACGCAATAAAAACTTAGGGAGTCTCATTGCAAGAACAATTGGTTTTAGTGACAATATGATATGCTGTTGTAATTGTCCAGCGGACCATTTGCCAGCTGAATTATCTTCAAATACTTCGGGAGCGAGTTGATCGATTAAAACATCGAATTCTTGATGATGCTTGTTAAGCTCTTGGTTTATTTCTGATTTATTCCAGCTCATTGCCTCTTGATTTTTTAAATTTGATTTAAAGCAAAACGTATTCTACAATAATTTGTCCCATATTCCAAGATGGAATAAAATAAGTGAATTCGGTTCCTTCTAAGCACTCCTTAAAAATCCGATCCTGGAGTACGGTCGAATTCCCAGTAATAATAGTCAACGAAAAGTTGCTATGTTCAGCGCAATCTTTTATCGATTTATGAACCAATTCAAGTGCTTGTTTATGCCGAATCCCGTGAAGATCGATGCTGTGTATTTTGTCTTTGTTTGTTCTCATCCAACCGTAAAGATATAAAACAAAAACTCCCCAACACCAGTAAGGATTGAGGAGCAATTAATCAAAATTATTAACTAATACATGAAAACTATAGAGTAAAAGTATCTTGTTAGAGGCGAAACTCTTGTTAAGGGCTTGGTAATGTTTTCTAAAGAATCTGTTAAAATTAGTAGGACTTGTCTGTGAAAAGATTCAAAAAACAAGGGAATAACGCTATTCAAAACCCTGAATCCCCTGAACAGTAGTGTATTTCATGGTAAAACGTTTGTCAGGATGTATTATCTTATAAGCTGTTTGAACCGCAAGTGTTGCCTCGTGAAAACCACATAAAATGAGTTTTAACTTCCCAGGATAGGTATTTACATCACCAATTGCAAATACGCCAGGGATATTCGTTTGGTAGTCTAGCGTATTATCTACAACAATCGCGTTCTTTTCAATTTCCAGCCCCCAATCTCCAATTGGGCCTAATTTTGGAGATAAACCAAATAGCGGTAACCAATAATCGACATCAACTTTAATGTTGTCTTGGTCTTTTTGTTTCAGTTCTATTTGCTCCAATTTTTCTACTCCATGTAAGTCAACTACTTCAGCGTGCGTATATAAATCTATTTTTCCTTGAGCTTGTAAAGCATATACTTTTTCAACTGAATCTTTATGCCCTCTGAACATATCCGTTCTGTGAACTAATCCTACAGGAATATCATGGTTTTCAGCAAAATAAATTGCCCAGTCCAGTGCGGAATCTCCACCTCCTGAGATGAATAGTTTTTTACCTAAAAAAGCTTCTGGTTCTCGAACCATATATTCAACGCCCTTTTTTTCGAATTGAGGCAATGTTTCAATTTTCGGTTTTCTAGGTTCAAAACTCCCCAGTCCGCCAGCAATCATTACTGTTGGCGCTTGATGTTGTGTGCCTTCGCTCGTGGTTACAACAAAACTTCCGTCTTCTTGTTTTTCAATAGTTTCTGCGCGTTCTCCAAGCGTAAATCCTGGATTGAAAGGCTCCGCCTGTTTCAGCAAATTATCGACTAGTTCTCCAGCTAAAATAGAAGGAAAGCCTGGAATGTCATAGATTGGTTTCTTAGGATAAATTTCGGATAATTGCCCTCCAGCTTGCGGAATAGCGTCGATTAGGTGGCACTTTAATTTCATGAGACCAGCCTCAAATACGGTAAAGAGGCCTACGGGACCAGCTCCAATGATGATTATATCAGTTTGTATCATTTCTTTCTAAAATAGATTTAGTCATTTTATTCATTTCGTTTACTTTAAATTCAAAATCTCCATCTAAAGTTTTTCTATAGTTCTGCAATGTATCAAGCAAATCATTGATTTCCTCGGGTAACAATTCTTCTAAAAATTGTCGAATTCTTTTGGCTAAGGTTGGCGATTTTCCATTAGTCGAAATGCCAATCTTTAAATTCCCCTTGGTAACGATTCCTCCCATATAGAAGTCACAAAGGTCGGGAGTATCCGCTACATTAACTAATATTCTCTTTTTTTTACAAAAATAATGTATTTTTTGATTGACCACTGGGTCATCGGTAGTCGCAATTACAATATGCTTTCCTTTTAAAAAGAAAGAATTGAAAGTTCGATGAATCAAACTGATATTGGGTTTGTTTGTCACAAAATCAAGTGTGGCCTTTCGGTAGTAAGGAGCCACCATTGTAATTTGCGCATTGGGACTAGACTTGATTAAAAATTCTAATTTTTCAAGCGCAACATTCCCACCGCCGACAATCAGGAACTGTAATGTTTCTGTTTTGAGGAATATAGGGTAGAGCTCATTCATTGGTAACATAATGTGCTTTTTAAGTTTTTATATTGGGTTACTTGATCGAGAACCGTAGGCCCAAAAATAATATTTGCAGGATTTGAAATTGAATGCTTCTGAACCTCTTCTTCAATTGTTCCTAAAGTTCCCAACACTACTTTTTCGGCCTTGGTTGTTCCGTTTTGGATTATGGCTACAGGATAAGTTTCGGGTTTGTGTTCTCTAAAAGCAGTTACAATTTCTTTCAGAAAACGCATACCCATTAAAACAATTACGGTAGCAGTCGATTGAGCAGCAAGTGGAATGTCAGACGATATTTGCCCATCATGGGTATGCCCAGTGGTAACCCATAAGCTTTCGGAGACCGATCGCTTGGTCAACGGTATTTGATGCTGAGCAGCTATTCCTGTGAAAGAAGATATTCCAGGGACAACAGACGTTTCAATATCGAATAATGCGGCATAAGAAAGTTCTTCACATGCACGACCAAAGATCAAAGGATCCCCACCTTTAAGGCGTACCACTTTTTTGTTTTGTGCAGCATAATGCACTAGTAAATGGTTTATCTCTTCTTGAGTTCTTTGCGCAAAGCCCTTTCGCTTTCCTACAAATATTTTATGAGCAACAGGATTGTGATCTAGAAGCAAGGGATTAATCAAAGCATCGTATAGAATCACTTCTGCATTTTGAATTGCTTTAAGCCCTTTTAGGGTGATCAATTCTGGATCCCCAGGACCAGCTCCAACGAGGCAGATATTTCCCTTATTCAACTGCTGCATTTCTTGAGTTTTTGATCCATTGAATAGCTTTTTTGGTTTCTTCTAAAAAAGTATTTGCGAAACTTTCATCGGATTGTTTGTTTCTAAAATCTTCTATTCCTGCTAAAAAGGTACTGGATTGGTCCGTTTCGAATGCTGGAAAATACGAATCAAAACGTTCTATAATAGAGGCATGACTATTGGTCTTGGCATCGACCGAAGTTAATAAAGCCTTCGCTGCCCTAATGCGTCCATTATATGCATGATAAGTAGCGTCTCCAAATCGTTTTTCAGCCAAGGCTTCATTAGCCCATTCTAAGGCTTCTTCTGCTTCAAAAATCAATGTTTGAATCAAGTCGATAGTAACTCCAGCACACTCGCCAATGCCGATCGCTTTTTCATACTTTTCCTTTGCTCCAAAATCGATAAAATCTTCGGCGGCTAGATGTTCAACTGCACTGTAATGTTTTAAATTTTGGTAAAAGTAATCCTTGGTTTGTCGATCATAATAGGCAAAGAAATCCTCTTCTTCTGCTCGATTGAATTCAAAATCGGTCAAAATCCAGCGCAAAATATCGGGTGTCCTTTTTGCAGGCACTTTGAGGAGTTTATCAGCGAATCGCCCAGTTCCATTTCCAAGAACTCCCCCTCCCAAAAGGATTTGTGTGGCAGGAGCAATCAACCCATTTGATTTTAGAGTCATCCCTTGGAAACCAATATGAGCTAGGGTATGTTGCCCACAGGCATTCATACAACCGCTAATTTTTATTTGGATATCGTGGGTGTTGATTAGGGAATAAAATTCGGTCTCGATCAACTTTTGTAATTCATTTGCTAAGCCCATACTACTTGCTATTCCAAGGTTACAAGTATCCGTTCCTGGACAAGTAACAATGTCGTTTATTTTATGAAAGCCAATGCGGTGTAGGTCTAGTTTTTCAAGGGCACGATATAGAGCAGGAAGATGTTCTTCCTTCACATCACGGAGTAAGATGCTTTGACCTACCGAAAAACGATTGTCATCTCGAGTAAATTGTTCGATTAAGTCCGCTAATAAACGCGCTTTACCCGAAGCAATATCCCCTGTTTTTATCGGTAGTCCTACAGCAACATAACCGGTTTGTTTTTGATTAAAAGTGTTCGCTTTTTTCCAAGCCTCAAAGGCAGGGCTAGAGTTTAATGAAATTTCACCAACAAATTTTGCCTCCTTTAAGGCTCGTTTTATAGGTTCAATAGCATATTTTTGATGATTTACAACCTTCAATTCTTGTTCAACTAAAACCCTAAAGGAGTCAAGACCAATTTCTTTAATTAAAAACTTGAGTCGTGCTTTATTCCTTTTATTACGTTCTCCATGGCGATCAAAGACACGAATTACCGCTTCACTATAAGGGATGATTTTATCAGCAGCCAGAAAACTAAAAACTTCCTGTGCATCCATGGGTTGCGATCCAATTCCACCACCTAAAAGGACACGAAAACCACGTATTCCATTCTCAATCCTAGGAATAAACCCTAAATCATGAATAAATGTTAATGCATCGTCTACCGAAGAGCTTGAAAAAGCAACTTTGAATTTTCGTCCCATTTCTTGGCAAATTGGATTGCGGAGGAAGTATTCAAAAAAAGCTTGAGCGTAAGGAGTAACATCAAAGGCTTCGTTCGGATCAACTCCAGCCATGACGGAAGCTGTAACATTTCGTACGGTATTTCCGCATGCTTCTCTTAAGGTAATTTCATCTTTTTCTAACGTAGCCCATAATTCAGGAGTTCGATCCAATAAAACATAATGAATTTGAATGTCCTGGCGTGTGGTTATGTGCAAATTACTACTGGCGTATTCATCCGAAACATCAGCGATTCGACGCAACTGTTTTGCAGTAAACTTCCCCATGGGGAGTTTGATGCGTATCATTTGAACTCCTTGTTGTCGCTGCCCATATACTCCGCGGGCTAAGCGTAAACTGCGAAACTTCTCTTCGTCAATTTGATTGTTTTTAAATTCAAAAATCTTCTTTTCTAAATCAAGAATATCTTTTGCTACAATTGGGTTTTCTAATTCTGTTCTAAAACTTTCCATTCTTATTCTATGAAGCCGACTCCGGCTGTATTGTTCGTTTGTATGTCGATGATTATAAAACTCCCAAGGTTTTTGTTTTTTTGATAGGGGATACTTTGAATTGTATGTGCTAATTGAAAAGAAGCAATACCGATGTCATTCAATTCAAGCGCTGCTGTATTTTCGGAACCACCTCCCGATATGTCAATTCGTTCGTCAACAGCAGCTACTTTGGCAAGCGATTTTTTAGACCCAAACTGCAATAAATATTTATTTTCAACTTGCAGTGCTTTGTCTTGCATCCAACAAACTTTGGCATTGATTGTTTTTGTAGCTTCTATAGAGTGGCTTGGTGTAAAAAGAGAATCGCCTCGGGAGATATTTACTTCATCTTCTAGTAAAAGAGTTGCATTTTCACCTTGATTGACTTGCTCTTGATTAATGCCATATTGTTCAATGGATTTAATCTTTGTTTTGGTTCCAGAAGGGAAAATTTCGATCGCATCACCAACTGAAAAAGATCCACTTTTAACCTTTCCTGCAAAACCTCGATAATCATGATAGGCATCTAACTTTGGACGAATAACAGTTTGCACTTGAAGTACGTTTTCTTTCGATGGAGGTTCATTTACAGAGATGTTTTCAATTACATCGAAAAGTGTCTTGCCTGTATACCATCGCATTTTCGTACTTTTCAGAAGGAGATTATCTCCTTTGAGTGCTGAAAGTGGAATGTAAAAAACCGTAAGACCTTTTGTGTTTTGACTCCTAATTAGCTGTGCTATATCTTCTTTAATTTGGTCAAACGTCTTTTGAGCGTAAGCGACTAAATCCATTTTATTTATAGCGAATATTATTTTTTTAATTCCCAATAATTGTGTGATGTAGAAATGTCGTTTAGTTTGCTCAATAACCCCTTTTCTAGCATCTAGAAGCAGAAGCGTAGTATCTGAATTTGAGGTCCCAGTTACCATGTTTCTTGTATATTCTATATGCCCAGGAGAGTCGGCAATGATAAAGCGTCTTTTTTTAGTTTTAAAATACAGATGAGAAACATCAATGGTAATCCCTTGCTCTCTTTCTGTAAGTAAACCATCTGTAGCCAAAGAAAAATCTAAGTGATCCAAGCCATTGGATGCACTCTTTTTTTCTATGTGTTCCAATTGATCTTCTTTCAAAGAACCAGTTTCGTAAAGTAATCTTCCTATTAAGGTGCTTTTCCCGTCATCAACACTGCCAGCAGTAGCTATTCGTAATAAATCCATAGATCTTAGTTTAAAAGTATCCTATTTTTTTTCGTTCCTCCATTGCCCCTTCTGAGCGTTTATCATCCATTCGTGCACCCCTTTCAGAATAAGTTGAGGTCCTAATTTCTTCAATAATAACATCAAGTTCTTCAGCCTCTGATAAGACAGCAGCAGTGCAGCTCATGTCGCCAACGGTTCTAAATCGAACGGATTGAACTTCGATTTGATCTGGATCAATTTGATGAAATTTTGTTACTGGCATGAATTGACCCTCCCGTTTAAAAACAGCTCTTTTGTGCGCATAATAGATTGTTGGAATTTCTAGTTTTTCCTGACGGATATATTCCCATACATCGAGTTCGGTCCAGTTGCTTATGGGAAATGCTCGAATGTTTTCTCCAGGGTGAATTGCACCATTCAAATGATCAAATAATTCTGGACGTTGTAATTTTTCATTCCATTGACCAAAATCGTCACGAACAGAAAACACACGTTCTTTTGCTCTGGCTTTCTCTTCGTCTCTCCGAGCACCACCCATACATGCATCAAGCTTTAAGTTGCTTATGGTTTCCAGTAAGGTGGCGGTTTGCAAACTATTTCGACTTGCAAAATGACCTTTTTCTTCTGCAACCTTACCTTGATCTATACTATCTTGTACCAAACCAACATGAAGTTTAACGTTGTATTGTTTAATGAGTTTGTCACGAAGGGTAAGGGTTTCTGGGAAGTTATGACCAGTGTCAATATGAACTAAAGGGAAGGGGATTCGTGCGGGTAAGAATGCTTTATAACATAGGTGTAACAGGACAATCGAATCTTTTCCTCCAGAAAAAAGTAAGGCAGGTTTATTGAATTGACCGACCACCTCACGGATGATGTAAATGGCTTCTTCTTCCAGTTGTTTGAGTATATTCATGGGTTGCTATTTAGCGATTTGAGTTTGATGTAGTCCACATTCTTTTTTTGAATCTTCCCACCACCACCTTCCAGAACGAATGTCTTCTCCTTTATCGATCGCTCGAGTACAAGGTGCACAACCTATACTTGCGAAGCCTTTGGAGTGTAGGTTGTTTTGAGGAACGTTATTTTGATTTAAATAAGTGATCACTTCTTCCAAACTCCAATGAATCAACGGATTAAATTTGATGAGACCAAAAGAAGAATCGAATTCGAATACCTGAAGCTGTTCTCTAAAATAGCTCTGAGATCCTCGCAAGCCAGTAATCCAAACGTCTACTCCTTTGAGTGCTCTCTGAAGCGGATCTATTTTTCTTATTCCACAACATTCTTTTCTGTTTGCAACACTATCGTAGAAACTCAACGGCCCTTTTGTTTCTACTAATGCTTCTACCTTTTTAGTGTTTGGAAAGTAGGGAGTGATAGGTTTCTTATATTGCTTGAGTGTTTGGTGATATACGGCATAGGTTTCTTCAAACAATCTTCCTGTGTCAAGAGTGAAAACTGAAACGGGTAAGTCATTTTTAAATATAAAATCAGTGATAACTTGGTCCTCTTGTCCGAATGAAGTTGAAAAGGCAAGCTTTCCTAGTTTCAGTTCTAGAAGTGTTTCAAAAACTTTTGCAAGTGATTGATTTACAACCATACTATTTAGTTTTTCTATATATTTTTTTTCCATAGTCTTACTTTTTACCCCATTTTATTTTATTCCATAATCGCTCATGTAAAAAATACAGTCCCATTTTAGTCAGTAGTTCTACAAATCCAATACGAAGGGCAAACTCCAATGTGCCTGTAATTAGGTATGAGATAATAATGGTATCTATAGTGCCTAGAATGCGCCAACTAACTGACTTCAAAAGACTACGAGATGTTTTTTCACCAGCAGTTTTTGGTTCACTTTTTTTGACTTTATTCAATAGAATTTCCGTTATCATAGCGTTTATTCGAATGCAAATGTAATTTTTATTTGTAACTATTCCTATAAACTCTATTAACTTTATAGGAATTAGATTTTGAGTTTTATTCTCTACCTTTGGGCAAGCAGTTTTAAAGCAGCAAAATTTATTTGAATCATGATCTCGAAAAAATGTAAATACGCCATAAAGGCTTTGTTGTATCTAGCAGATCATCAAGAAGAAGATCGATCTATTTTTTCTTCCGAAATAGCAGAACAAGAGTTGATTCCGAAAAAATTTTTAGAAACAATTTTACGAGAATTGAGGAACTTTCAGTTCGTTCAAAGTAAGCGCGGAAAAACAGGGGGTTATAAGCTTCTCAAAGATCCAAAGGAAATCAATTTAGCTGATTTGATGCGAGCGATAGATGGCCCCATTGCAATGTTGCCCTGTGTTTCTTTGAATTACTATGCCAATTGCGAAGAGTGTGATGAAAAGATATGTCAAATCAAACCT
>PXYQ01000189.1 GCA_003023645.1 Candidatus Arcticimaribacter sp.
TACAGGTTGATTAAATAAAGTGGCGCCTTGAAACATTTGGCTAAACGTAGTTACGCTAGCAACATTCCAAGAACTAATGTTTTGATTGAACGCTAAAGCGTTACTAAACATCGCGTTAAAAGCACTTGAATTGCCCGTATCCCAACCGCTAATATCTTGATTGAAAGCACTAGCGCCACTAAAAGCAGCCGTAAAACCGATAACGCTAGAGACGTCCCAGTTATTTAAAGGATTATTAAATGCCGCGCAATTTTGAAATGGCTGTATAAGGCTCCCGACGTTATGCTGCAAAACAAAATTAAAGTTGGGGTTGGAAGTAGAGTTTTTATAAAAAGTCCCTGCCAAGCCCGTAATGGGAGACCCAACAGTTCCCCAACCACTTAAATCACCACTTAAGTTATTGCAATTTTCAAAAGCAGACGTCCTCAATACCTTGCTTCCAAAAGTAGGAGAAGAAGTAGTCGTAATATTTAAATTTTCGCAATTAGTAAAGACATATTCGTTGAGATACAAAACCGCCGCTGCCCATCCAGAAATATCCTGAACCTTAAGCCTGTCGTTGGCAGCACTTAGCGTAGTGCCGTCTTGAGAAGCCCAGCTAATATGGTCGATAATAGGGGTAGTAGTTGCCGCTACCGCAAACATCTTTACTGTATACGTACCCGCAGCAGCATACGTATGCGTAGCTTCTGCTTGGTTCCAACTCGTAATTTGCTCGGCATCGCCGTCGCCCCACTGGACGTAAAAATCATAAGTGCCAGATGAAATTAAAGGAAGGCGGTATTGATTGTTTGCCGTGCTCCCGACTTCGGTAGCCGTAGTGTCAATAGTAAAAGTTAAAGCAGGCGGAGGCAAATTCGGGTTTACCAAGTCGGTAATAGTCCATCCATAATCATTAACCAACTTCGCTTTGGCGTCGGCAGGAGCGCCAAAGTTTGCATATTGGTTAATACTAGAAAGCGTTACGCCGCTTTGTATGTTAGGCGCCTGAGCCGCCCAAGCCACCAAAAGCGCTTGGTAATTAAAAGAGCTGAGCCCGCTATTCGTAAACATATCCGAAGCGTTCGCTAAGCTAGATATATTCCATCCGCTTACGTTGGGGTTGGCAAGGGTAGCGCCGTTAAACATCCCCGACATATTGGTCACGCTAGACGGGTTCCAAAAAACAAGTGAATTTGTAAAAGAAGTAGCCCCGTTAAACATATCCTGCATATCAGTAGCAGAAGACACGTTCCACGAAGTAAGCGAAGTACCCACAAAAGAAGTAGCGCCCTTAAACATCTCACTAAAAAATAGCCCCGAGGAAACGTCCCAAAGCGCTAAATTTTGGTTGAATGCAGTAGCGCCGTTAAAAGTGCCTACAAAAAAAGAAACGCCAGAAACGTCCCACGAATTAAGAGGCTGGTCAAATGAAGTGGCGCCGTTAAAAACATAAGAAACAGAAGTAAGCAAAGGATTGGTAAGGTCCCAGTTAGCTACAGAGCCATTAAAAGAAGTAGCGCCAGAAAACATACTTATTATGCCGCCTGAGCTAGGGCCTATATTTTGTAAAGAACCCGTACTAAACCAATTGCTCAAATCTTGGTTGAAGTTGACGGCGTTAAAAAACATAGCGCTTGCGTCACGTACGTTATCTGTATTCCAAACGCCAATAGCTTGGTTAAATACAGAGTCCGTCACCCCTCCCGAACCAACGGGCAACGTACGGGCAAACATCCCACCCATATCCTGAAACGCAGACGTATTCCAACCCGTTATATTTTGATTGAAGTCTACGGCGTTTTTAAACATATCCGCCGCAAAAACAGGCGTACCCGTCAAAAAGGTCCAGTTGGGGAACGGCTGGTTATAGCGCAAACAAGAAGAAAAACATTCCGTAAAGTTGTTGCAGCTAGAAACGTCCCAGTAAAGACCTGCATCATTTTGGTTAAAAATCGCTTGATTTTTAAACGCCCTAAACATATTAGTAGGAGTAAAGTCAAGCTCGAACTTTCCTCTAGAACTTCCCACAGGAAACCCCGCAACGGATTTTCCTTCGTTAAATGATTCTGCGGTACCAGTAAATGGCCCTACCCAGTAAGCCGTATAAAAAGCAGGGGCAAGCTCGTCGCAATTAAAGAAAAATCCGTCTCCAATAACCTTGTTTAAAATAGTGGGGACGTTGCTTATAGTAGAAGCAAAAACACCTAGGACCTCACATCCGTAAAATATATCTTGGTTAGCATAAAAAACGGTAGCGCCAAACTGGTCAATAGACCTTACTTTAACCCCGTCTCCTTCGTTTCGATTTCCGAAATACCAACTGTTTACCGCTTGAAGCGGAAACGCTACGTTAGGCGTAATGGTAATTTCAAAATTATCCGTAGGCAAAACCGTTCCGTAGTCGTGCGTAACCTCGGGTTGGTTATACGATGTAATAACGTCGGTATTGCCATCGCCCCAATCAACCGTAAAATCATAAGTTCCCGTAGAGTACAAACCAAGTTTATACTGACCGCTAGGGGTTGAAGTCCCCGCCGAGTTATACGGGGTGACATAAAAATTCATAGGGGCTTGGCTAGGGGGAGGGCCAGGAGCCGAACCCTGAGCAGCGCCAGGCGAAATACTGGCGCCAAACGCGTTAGCAATACCTATGATAGTTCCGCTCATATTACCAGAAAGCTACAATTTTTAATTCTTCACCCACGATTGGTGTCCGTGCGCTTACCCTTCGTACCTGAACGGGTATAAAGGAGCCTGGCAAGACGCCCTCTAGCGTAACGCGAGAGCCCGAAGCGGTAATTATTGGAATCTTAAATCCCGGTGTGTTAGGCGCAAGCGTACCCCCTACATATAAAACGCAACCGTCGGTAGTCTCTGCGTATATAGTGTATCCGTATTCTTCTGTCCAGGAATATCCGTCTTCTACCGAAGCCGTTAACTGCGTTGCGCTATCTACGGAGCTAACGAGAGCAAAAGTAAAATTTGCACCGCCCCCCTTAATAACCATCCCAGGCTTTATACCTTCCTTAATAAAATCAGCGTTAGCGTCAATAAGCGTAAGCGTTGTTACGTTAGATTGCGTTCCTACCGTGCTAATACTTTCGAAGATAGGTCCCGCAGGGTTCGGGATGTCGTAGTCGAATGGAACTATTTCTAGCGCTAGTCCTACCTGTAATTTTTGATATGCCATAATTATTTATCGTATGGGAAAATTCTGTTTAACGTGTCACGGCGTTGGCCGCAGCCACAATCTGTGCCTGTAGCTTGGGAGACCTTCTCCACTACCTGCTTGATACCTGTTGCTCTAGTAATTTTTTCAACGGTATCCCCTAATCCTTTTGAAGGGCGAGAACGTGAGGGCATTATATTCTGTTTTTACAAATGTACTTAATATTTCCCACGCCTATTGGACGGAGAGCTCTTCTTAGAACCGCCCTTACCAGCCCACAACTTTTTGCAAGCCCAGTAACGCGCCGTAAGTTTATTGGTAGCCGTCCCACACTTATGACGAGCTTTAAAGCTCTTACGCGCAGCAGCAGAGTAGTTATGACCGTAACCCTTAGCGCCGAAGTGGATGAGCCTCT
>PXYQ01000034.1 GCA_003023645.1 Candidatus Arcticimaribacter sp.
AACCGACTTATAATCCGCATGATCAATGTATTTGATTTTATCTAAATCTTCATTGGAGATAACGGGGTTTTGAATGCTTAGTTTTTTGGCGTGATCCTCGGAAACATCAAAAAGATTGATTTCACTCCCTATAGACAATGATGTATCGGTGACGATTTCTTCTCGAATACCATCCAAGGGTGGATTAGTAACCTGCGCAAAAAGCTGTTTGAAATAGTTGTATAATAGTTGCGGACGATCCGATAGTACAGCCAAAGGCGTATCGGTTCCCATAGAACCAATTGCTTCTTTCCCTTGAACACTCATAGGAAGGATTAAGGTTTTGAAGTCTTCTTGGGTGTATCCAAAAATCCGTAAACGCGTATCATAATCTTCTGGCTCTATCGTTACGTGATTACCAGTGTATGGAACTTCAGAAAGTTTCAGTAAGTGCTTGTCGATCCATTCTTGGTAAGGACGCTCAGAAACAACTTTAGTTTTAATTTCTTCGTCTTCGATAATCCGGCCTTCATCCATGTTTACAAGGAACATTCTTCCAGGCATTAAACGGCCATGCTTTTCTACATTGGCAGGTTCAATATCCAAAACTCCAGCTTCAGAAGACATAACTACATATCCATCTTTTGTGACGGTATATCGAGAAGGACGAAGTCCATTTCGATCCAATAATGCTCCAATGTATTTACCATCGGTAAACGGTATGGAAGCAGGACCATCCCATGGCTCCATTACACAAGAGTTGTATTGGTAAAATGCTTTTTTAAGCGGATCCATTGATTTGTGTTTTTCCCAAGCTTCGGGAACTAACATCATCATTACCTCTGGGAGTGACCTTCCTGTAGCCAATAATAATTCTACAACCATATCCATGGATGCAGAATCTGATTTTCCTTTTAATATTACCGGAAGTATTTCTTTTATTTCTTCGCCAATCAAATCACTTTTGAAGAGTTCTTCGCGTATTTGCATACGGCTTGCATTTCCTCTAAAGGTATTGATTTCTCCATTGTGACACATATAACGAAACGGTTGTGCCAAATCCCATGTAGGGAACGTATTGGTCGAAAAACGTTGGTGAACTAATGCCAAACGAGTTACTACCAAAGGTTCTGATAAGTCTAAGTAATATGCTTCAATATCTTCAGGGACTAACAATCCTTTGTATATGAGTGTATGGGTAGATAGACTAGGGAAATAAAAATATTGACTCTGCGAGAGTTTTGATGCTATGATTTTATGCTCTGCTATTTTCCGAGCAATGAATAGTTTTACATTGAATTCATGATCCGATAAATCCTCTTTGCCTTTGCCAACAAAAACCTGCCCAACATAGGGTTCTGTTTGTTGCGCGATACGCCCAACGACAGATCGGTTTACAGGAACCTTTCTCCATCCTAAAATCGTTAGGCCTTGTTTTATAATCTCTTCTTCAAAAAGTGCAGTACAGAAATCACGTTGATTTTCCTTTTGAGGTAAAAACACCATTCCAACTGCATATTGATGGGCTTCTGGAAGTTCGAAAGAACAATTTTTTACCATGAAATCATGTGGAATTTCAATCAGAATTCCTGCTCCATCTCCTGTTTTACCATCAGAACTAACGGCACCTCTGTGTTCTAATTTCACTAGAATATCGAGGGCCTTACCAATGATGTCATTGGTTTTTTTTCCTTTGAGGCTGCAAATGAATCCTGCTCCGCAATTATCGTGTTCGTAATCAGGCGAATACAAACCTTGTTTTTCTGGTAACATATGTTGTTGGTTTTGTTAGTCCTTCAAAAATAAAGTATTTTGATTCCTTCTAGCCATGAGTATCATCAAAAATTTGTCTCGTTAAAGAGAATTGATTTTCTCAATCTCTTTTTTTAGAATTCATTAAATTATCTTCCTATTTTTGGGATTAATTCAAAATTCAGTCTCCTTTATTGTTGTTTAATGTGTGGCCTGTGTTTTACTGAAAATTAATTCAAGATGAAAAAAGAACACTTTTACGTGATTGGAGTCATGTCTGGAACCTCTCTGGATGGTCTTGACTTAGCTTTGGTTGAGTTTAATTTGAACAAAGGGAAATGGGCATATCGTTATGTATCAACAACAACAAACTCCTATCCCGATTTTTGGAAGAAGCAATTAGAAGATGCACGTTTTTTGGAGGCCGAAGCATTGGCTGTTTTAGATCGAGATTACACAACTTATTTGGCGGAACAAATTCAGTTTTTTATGACTCAAAATCCTTCTTATACGATCGATCTGGTCTGTTCTCACGGACATACGGTGCATCATAAACCTGATCAAGGCATTACGTTTCAAATCGGAAATCAGAAGGAATTGTCATCGTTTCTAAAGACAACGGTGGTTTGTGATTTTAGAGTTCAGGATGTCGCCCTTGGAGGACAAGGTGCTCCTCTAGTGCCTGGGGGAGAATACCATCTTTTTTCGGACTATGCGGCCTGTGTCAATTTAGGTGGTTTTGCAAACATCAGTTTGTTGAAACAAGAACACCTCATTGCGTTTGATGTAGCAGCTGCGAATTTGGTTTTTAATACATTTGCACAACAGCTTAGTCTCCCCTACGATGCGGATGGAAAAATAGCCGCTCAAGGGCTTTTGATTCCCAACCTTCTCGAAGAACTTAACGCCCTAGCTTATTACGGCCTGACGTTTCCGAAATCTCTTGGAGTAGAATGGATAACGGAGCAACTAACACCGATTCTTGTTACTTACGAACAAGAGCAAGTTGCAGATTTAATGCATACGTATTCGGTTCACCTTGCCACACAACTTTTGAACATATTGCCCACATCTGGAAAAATATTATTTACCGGAGGCGGGACTCATAATCTTTTTTTAATGCAACAAATTCAAAAAACAAGTACAGCAGAAATATGCATTCCAAGCAACTTAATGATTGATTATAAGGAGGCAATGATTTTTGGGTTTTTAGGACTTCTAAAGTATTGTGGGGTGGATAACTGTTTTGCTTCCGTTACGGGTGCTCGACATAACCATTCTACTGGAGTTATATTTGAATATAATTAAGCTTTAATTGAGATATAATTTATATTTTAGTCCGATTAATCAACAGTAAAAACCACCTCTTTTGTTTTTAAAAGAGTTTCAAAACGTATCACTATGGAAATCATTTTAGTATCTATTTTTGTTTTAGGTTATTTAGCAATCACATTAGAACACACATTGAAAATAGATAAATTAATCCCAGCCCTAGCTATGATGGCTATACTCTGGGCAATAATTGCTTTAAATCATATGCCTGTTTTTGAGGTAGATACCAGCTTAAAGCAGTTAGTTCCAACGCACATTGACGAGATTTTATTACACCATTTAGGGAAGACAGCAGAAATTATAATTTTCCTTTTGGGTGCAATGACTATTGTTGAAATCATTGATTATTTCAATGGGTTTTCTACCATTAAATCATTTATTAAAACCAAATCCAAGAAAGCCCTGCTCTGGATTTTTGCTATACTCGCATTCATATTGTCAGCAATCATTGACAACCTTACTGCCACGATAGTTTTAATAACGATTTTACAGAAGGTAATTGGTGATCGCGATACACGACTTTGGTTTGCAGGACTTATTATTATATCGGCTAATGCAGGGGGCGCTTGGTCTCCAATTGGTGATGTGACCACCACCATGTTGTGGATTGCAAACAAAGTAACTACGTTGAAACTGATTTCGTATCTATTCATACCTTCTGTGGTTTGTGTAGTAGTTCCTGTTTTTGTAGCCTCATTATTACCCGCTTTCAAAGGAGATATCGAGGCAAATGATAAAGAAGACGAAGAGGTAATTCATAAATACGGTTCTACTATGTTGTATTTAGGCCTTGCCGCAATTGTTTTTGTGCCTGTTTTTAAAACCATAACACATCTACCTCCTTATGTAGGAATGATGTTCTCCTTGGCAGTTGTTTCTACCTTTGCCGAGATTTTTAGTGCAACTAAAATTAACATAACCTCTATAGATGACGACAGTGATGCTGCTTCACATCATAGTCCGGTTCACAAGTCACTATCGAAAATTGAATTACCAAGTATTCTTTTCTTCCTAGGAATTCTATTGGCCGTAGCTGCTTTGGAGTCTTTAGGGATGCTCTTTGGTTTCGCAGAAACGCTTAACACAGCAATACCGAATACGGATATTGTAATTATGTTATTGGGAATAGGATCAGCCGTTATCGACAACGTGCCCTTGGTAGCAGCTAGTATTGGAATGTTCTCTGAACCTATGGATAACCCTTTATGGCACTTCATTGCTTTTTCAGCGGGTACAGGTGGAAGCATGTTGATTATAGGCTCTGCTGCAGGAGTAGTCGCCATGGGAATGGAAAAGATCGATTTCTTCTGGTATTTCAAAAACATATCGTGGTTGGCTTTTCTAGGATTCATTTCTGGCTCCGTAACCTTCATGTTATTACGCGGTTTTATCGTGTAATTTATACTTAATCGACAGCTTTATCGTTCTATAGTTAAAACCTTATATCAACAGAATGAAGATGTCCTTTTTTATACAAGCTACAGAAGAGTTAAGAACGGAGAAAACACTGTCTCTTATCGAGTTAATTAAAAACGGAGGCTTGGGCGGTCAGCTCATCATAGGCCTACTGTTTTTGTTATTGATTATAGCGCTTTACATCTATTTTGAACGTTGGTTTGCCATTCGTTCGGCCTTGAAAATTGATGATAATTTCATGGATCAAATTCGGTTGTTTGTTTCCCAAGGTAAAATTGAAACGGCACAAGCCCTCTGTTTAAAAGAAGATGTGCCTGTTGCACGTTTAATCGCCAAAGGAATTACGAGAATAGGAAAACCTCTTGAAGATATCAATACCACAATTGAGAATGCGGGTCGCTTAGAAGTTTATAAACTAGAGAGAAACGTGAGTGTGTTGGCTACTATTGCTGGAGCAGCACCAATGTTGGGCTTTCTAGGAACTGTAATCGGAATGATTTTATCCATTTTTGAAATCTCGAATGCTGGTGGGAATATTGACATGAAGCTATTGTCCGATGGCTTGTATACGGCAATGACCACTACAGTAGCTGGATTGATTGTTGGAATTATTGGCTATATAACGTTCAATCATTTGGTTGCAAAAACCGCTAAGGTTGTGTATCAAATGGAAGCTATTTCTTTTGAATTTTTAGATTTACTTAATGAACCTGCTGCCTAATGAATCTAAAAGGAAGAAATAAAATAACCCCCGAATTCAATATGTCATCTATGACTGATATTGTGTTCTTGCTGCTCATCTTTTTTATGATTGCCTCCACCTTGACAAAACAACTCGATACTATTGAGGTTAAATTACCACAGGCCAAAGGAAAAACTGAAAATAGAAGCGCTATTACCGTAACGATTAATAAAAGTAAACGCTTTTATATCGATGATATATTAGTTTCCAAAAGCAGTTTACAAACCCAACTACTAAGTGTCTTGAGTAAATCAGATTCTAGAGTAATCGTTTTACGTGCAGAGAAAAATGTCCCAATTGAAGAAGTTGTTTATGTAATGGGTATTGCCAATCAAAATTCAATAAAAATCGTTTTAGCAGTAGATGCACAATAACATTTGATCATGGGTTTTCTAAACACGCCACATAAAAAAAAATCAGCATTACTTACGAGTATGATTACGCTGTTGTTGCTGTTGTTTTTTTCTCTGATAGGCCTTTCGTATTTCGATCCACCCATATCTTATGGTATGGAAGTTAACTTTGGGACAGCCAGCCAAGGTCAAGGAAATGCACAGCCAAAACTTCCGCCAAAACAAGTGGAACAACAAAAAGTTCAACCCAAGACCGAAACTCCTAAATCAACACCAAAAGTAGCTGCAATAAAAACACCAAAAGTTGTAACGCAAAAGGAAGCATCATCCGTCCCTGTTGTTAAAAAAGAAACAAAAACAGCGCCTAAGCCCAAAGTAGAGGAAACGAAAGCTCCGCCTAAAGAAGTACAAGAAGAAGTTAAGAAAGTAGAGCCTCCCAAGCCAACGGTTTCAAAATCTACCAAGCAAGTTCTCTCAAATTTATTGAAAGCTCCTGATAAATCTGGGGAAATTCAGGAAGGTGAAGGAGACGACCAAACCCCTGGGGATAAAGGCAAGGTTGAGGGGAATCCATATGCCAGTAGTTATTATGGAACTGCCGGAAAGGGTGGGAAAGGAAGCGGCTTTGGTTTAAATGGGAGAAGCCTTCAGAATCAAGGATCTGTAACGCAAGAATGTAATCAAGAAGGTATAGTTGTCGTTCGTATTACTGTTGATAAAAACGGGAGTGTGGTAGCAGCAGAAGCAGGGGTGAAAGGAACCACAAATTCCCATCCATGCTTATTAGAGCCCGCAAAAAAAACAGCCTTTATGCATAAATGGTTTTCTGATTCAAATGCCCCGAGTAAGCAAGTCGGTTTTGTTGTTGTTAATTTTAAATTAGGCGAATAATTTTGAATACATACGAAGAGGTTCGATCCTGGCTCTATGAGCAGTTGCCCATGTATCAGCGACAAGGAGCTTCAGCTTATAAACCTGGGTTAGAGAAAATGCATGCCTTTATGTCGTATTTAGGAAATCCACACAAGGAGTTTTCTTCTATTCATATTGCAGGTACTAATGGCAAGGGATCTACTGCCCACATGATTACGTCGGTACTGATGGAAGCTGGATACAAAGTTGGTTTATATACTTCTCCACACTTAAAGGATTTCTCTGAACGCATACGCATCAACGGTCTTGCAATTGAAACCACCTTTGTAGTTTCTTTTGTTCAAGAGCATAAGGCTTATTTTCTAGAAGCTCAACTTTCTTTCTTTGAGCTTACTGTTGGAATGTCATTTGCCTATTTCAAAGAGCAGCAAATTGATTTTGCCGTTGTTGAGGTTGGGTTAGGAGGGAGGTTAGATGCAACTAACATCATCAATCCAATACTTGCTGTCATAACCAACATAGGATTTGATCACACGCAATTTTTAGGAGATACGCTAGAGGCAATTGCTGGCGAGAAAGCAGGGATCATTAAAAAAAACATTCCAGTTGTTATCGGTGAAACCCAGGAAGAAACCACTACCGTTTTTAAGACAATAGCAAACGATTTAAAGGCTCCAATTATTTGGGCTGACAAAGTTGAGGTGAAACCACATAAAACGGATCTAAATGGCCTGTATCAAGAGATAAACAAGCAAACAGCAGTAGTAGCTTTACAAATGTTACACTTAGATCAACTCCATGAAGAGCACATGCGAATTGGGCTGCAAAAGGTAGTTACTAACACTCAGTTACAAGGACGTTGGCAAATGCTAGATAATAATCCTTTGGTCGTTGCTGATGTAACACACAATGCTGCTGGATTTACTTATGTGATTGACCAAATCAAACAAACTACTTTTGATAAACTACATTTGGTTCTGGGTTTTGTAAAGGATAAAAATTTAGAATTAATTTTCAGCCTACTTCCACGGGATGCTACATACTATTTTTGTGCCCCCAACATTGGTAGAGCAGAAGAGATTTCTGTTTTAATAAAACTAGCCGAAAAATATAGCCTTAATGCAAACGCCTTCGATAGTGTAGGTATAGCCTATAAATCAGCAACTAAGAATGCAGAGTATAACGATTTTATTTATGTTGGTGGAAGTACTTTTGTTGTTGCTGAAATTCTTTAAAAAACTCTTTGTAAACAAGATAAACTATTCTATATTTGCACCCCGCAAGGGCGCTTAGCTCAGTTGGTTCAGAGCACTTGGTTTACACCCAAGGGGTCGGGGGTTCGAATCCCTCAGCGCCCACAAGTAGTAAAAAGCCTTCACACCATGTGAAGGCTTTTTTTATGGGATACTCTCAAATTCAAACCTACTATAAACCAAGTGTTTTAGACTACTTGTCTTAAATGCGTTATGACCAATACATTTTGTTGTAGAATAACTTTTAGTTGCAAAAAGCAATTTATTGTGTATATTTAGAGAATATTAACCACTAAATTATTTTAAAATGAAAAAACTATTATCGATTATTTTTCTAGGAACAATCGTATTTGGATGTAAGGATATGGATTCAAAAGACACTATTGAATGGCCAGATATGTTGCCAAAATTCGAAGTTAGCTTTATGATGCCCCACGATGGGAAAGCAAATGAATTTGTTGAGCAAGTTAAATTACACGATTCTAAGTTTCATAATAAAGAAGGTGGGCCGACAACTTCACTACGATTTATTACCACAGGAATGAATGCTGGATATTATGCTTGGGCAGAAGGACCAATGCAATATGCATATATAGATGAAAAAGGCAAAATCGATGGGCATCAAGAAGATTGGGATTTAAATATCTCTCCATTAATACAAGATGTGCTAAGCACGAATTATTACAGTCTTCAAACGCCTATTTCGTATACAAACGAAACTTTAAATTACGACGCCAATATTTTAGAAGTATTTGGCTATAAAATTGCTGATAAACCAAACGCTAGACGTGAAGTTAGAAAATTACTTCATAGATGGAAGAATGCATTTGAAGCGGGAAGCTCAACTACAGAGTTTAGAGTGTTTTTCCCTATGCTTAAAGATAACTTTGAATCTGATTTTTATATCGTATGGCCTCACGAGTCGATGGAAAGTATTGAGACTTGGGAATTTGACGTTAATAAATACGTTGATCAAGTTTATGGTAAAGGTGCATCTAAAAGTCAATGGAAGAAGTGGAATGAACTTACTGAGGTAGTAGAAGGGAGTTACAGAAGTTTAGTAAAATAAGACTAACAATACAATTCAATAAAAAACCCTTCTATTACAGAAGGTTTTTTTTAGCTCAATACTTTTGTTTTATAAAGGTATAAGGCAAACATACTGCATAAAAAAAGCCACCAAATAGGTGGCTTTTTTTATGCAGTATAAAAGTGTTTAAAGACCTTTGATCATTTTGTTGATCTTGATGTGCTCTTCTTCTGCTAATTCAGCATCAACAAGAATACGTCCGCTATATTCGTCTGTGATTATTTTTTGACGTGCAGCAATTTCCATTTGAACTTGCGGGGGGATTGTAAAATACGATCCACCAGAAGCACCTCTTTCGATTGGCACAATCGCTAAACCATTCTTAACACTCCCACGAATTCGCTTGTACGCTATAATTAAACGGGCATCAATCTTTGCTTCAAAAGCTGCAGATTGAGTGGTCAAAAGCGTTTCTTCTTTAGCAGTTTCTTGCATGATTTCATCCAATTCGCCTTTCTTAGCAGAAAGGTGATTTTTCTTCATATCAAGTTGCTCTGTTAAAACACCGATTGTTTCTTTCTTTTGCTCTATTTGAACCTTAAGTTCTTTTGTCTTTTTCTCAGCGAGTTGAATTTCAAGTTGCTGATATTCCTCTTCTTTTACGATGGAATTATATTCTCTGTTGTTACGAACGTTCTTGAGTTTGTCGGCATACTTAAGGATCAAATCATTAGCACTTTCAACGATGCTTTTATTTTCTTTGATTCCTAAATCGAAATCATTCAACTCAGCTGTTAGTTTTGCAAGTTTCTCATCCATGCCAGCAATTTCGCTTTCTAGGTCTTCAACCTCTAAAGGAAGTTCTCCGCGAACATTACGAATTTCATCGATTCGAGAGTCTATAATTTGAAGATCAAAAAGTGCTCTTAACTTTTCTTCTACTGTGATTTCGGTTTTCTTTGCCATACTAGAAATGATTAACTGGATTGGTTATTTCTTGCGATAAAATGCATGCAAAATTAGGCATTTTTTTTGTAAGATAGCTTGCTATTAATTTATTTGTGAACTGTTCACTTTCATAATGCCCAACATCGGCTAAAAGGATTTTATTTTCAGCCTCGAAAAAGTTGTGATATTTTAGGTCTGCTGTTATCAATACATCAGCACCTTGACTTTTAGCTGCCCCAATAGCAAAGCTTCCTGATCCTCCAAGTAAGGCTATTTTGTTTATTTTTTTTCCACTTAGTTTTGAATGCCGAATGTGTGAAGTGTTGAGCTGTTTCTTTACGTAATTCAAGAAATCAGTTTCATCCATAGGACTTTCTAACACACCAATACTTCCCATGCCAATATCCTGATTCTCGTTATTTAAGTTGCTAATTTCATAGGCAACTACTTCGTAGGGATGAGCCTTTTGAAGTGCTGCTAAAACTTGTTTTTCTTGATCTTTCTGTACAATCAAATGCAGTTGTTGCTCCTCAACGTCCTGAGCTACACCTTTTGTTCCCAACGACGGATTACTTTGTTCTCCGGGAGTAAACCTCCCTACACCATCTAAAGCAAAGCTACATGCGTTGTAATCTCCGATTGAACCTGCTCCGGCAGTGTGAAGCGCTTCAAGTACTTGATTGACATCTTTTATCGGAACATAAGTAGTCAATTTTAGAAGCGTATCTTTTTTGGGAATTAAAACCTGCTGATTTTTTAATCCCAACTCAATACCCATTTGATGACTAACCCCAAATTTATGATTGTCTAAAGCTGTATGAATCGCATAAATAGCAACATCATTTTTAATAGCTTTTAACACCACACGTTCTACATAAGTCTTCCCGGTTATTTTTTTTAAGCCTGAAAATATAATGGGATGAAAACTGATGATGAGCTCACAGCCTTCACGAATAGCTTCCTCTACAACAGCTTCAGTTGTGTCGAGTGTGATGAGGGCTTTAGTACAATCTGCATTCGAATTACCAACCAATAGCCCTACATTATCAAAATCTTCAGCATTGGATAGAGGAGCCCACTGTTCTAAAATTTTTGTGATTTCATTTATTTTCATAAAGTCGCTTTATGTTTTTCGTTTTACAGGGATTGTCTCACCCACGAAATGTTATCTTTACAAAGATAATATATTCGTCGGCATGAACTTCTTACGATTCTTTCTTTTTCCTCTAGCGATACTATATAGTTCGATTACCAGCCTTCGAAACTTATTTTTTGATTTAGGAATTTTCACTTCTAGGAAATACAAAAACCCAACTATCGGTGTCGGCAATCTATCGGTTGGAGGAACGGGTAAGTCCGTTTGTGTCGACTATGTTGTTTCTTTGGTTAAAAAAAACAATGAAGTGGCTATTTTAAGTAGAGGCTATGGAAGACTTACCAAAGGCTATTTCGAAGCTAAAAAAACTTCAACATTCAAAGAAATAGGCGATGAGCCTCTAATGCTTTATCGTAAACACCCTAAAGTTCGAGTTGCAGTTGCGGAACGTAGACGGTTAGGAATGAAAAACCTACTAAAAAAGGCCAAGGCTGATACGGTATTTGTATGGGACGACTGCTTTCAGCACCGATGGGTGTCTCCAGATTTAATGATTTTGTTAACCTCTTTCGAACACCTTTTTGTGAATGATTATCATTTGCCCGTTGGTAGTTTGAGGGAGTTGAGCTCAGGAAAAAAACGCGCAGATGTTGTTATCGTTACCAAGTGTCCAACAAAGTTAACCAAGCAGAATAAAGTACAAATCACTCAGAAACTTCAACTAGCAAAAACGCAACAATTGTTTTTTGCCAAAATTGGTTATGCCGATCAAATAAGAAATCAGGAGCGTACTTTTCCAATTGATAAAATCGAAAACGTTCCTTTTGTATTGGTAACAGGTATTGCTGATCCCAAACCGCTTCTTTATTATCTAAAGGCTATTGGAGGGCAGTTTGAACACCTTCAATTTGCAGATCATCATTTGTTTACTGGCAAGGATATTGAAAAAATAAAAAGCCGTGCAAATGGTCGAATGATCCTTACGACTGAAAAAGATTTTGTGCGTTTAGCTCCGATGATTCATTCGGACCTTTTGTTTTATTTGGGAATAGAAATGAAAATGGATGCATCAGATCAAAAACAATTGGATCAGATCCTAATGGATACAACGAATAACAATATAAAGTAGCTTTAGAGAATGTGTTTGTGCGCTTTGTAAGATGAACGAACCAATGCGCCGCTTTCTACGTGTCTAAACCCAAGGTCTTTCCCAATAGCCTCATAACGTTCAAATTGTTCAGGAGTAATGAATTCTTTTACCCCTAAATGTTTTTTGGAAGGCTGAAGATATTGACCAATCGTTACAACATCAACTTCTGCTTTTCTCAAGTCATGAAGCGTTTCTATAACTTCTTCTTCTGTTTCTCCTAAGCCCAACATGATGCCCGATTTTGTTCTGTTGACTCCTTGTTGTTTTAAATATAAGAGAACAGCTAAGCTTTGATCATATTTTGCCTGGATACGAACTTCTCGTGTAAGGCGTCTTACGGTTTCAACATTATGTGAAACTACCTCAGGTGCGACTGCAATGATGCGGTCCAAGTTTCTTTTGTTTCCTTGAAAATCAGGAATCAAAGTTTCTAAGGTTGTTTTTGGATTCATTCTACGAATGGCATTCACTGTTTCTCCCCAAATAATGGAGCCGCCATCTTTCAAATCATCTCGATCAACCGAAGTAACCACCGCGTGCTTGATTTGCATGATTTTAATTGATCGGGCAACTTTTTCAGGCTCATCCCAGTCTACAGTTTCGGGCCTTCCAGTTTTCACACCACAGAAGCCACAAGAGCGGGTGCAAATATTCCCTAAAATCATAAATGTAGCTGTACCTTCTCCCCAACATTCTCCCATATTAGGACAACTTCCAGAAGTGCAAATGGTGTTGAGTTTATACTTATCTACTAAACCTCTTAGTTCGGTGTATTTTTTACCTGTTGGTAATTTAACACGTAACCATTTTGGTTTTCCAGTAGTAGCTTTAGTTTTGATTTCTGTTGACATAAATCTTGTATTATCCGATGCAAATATACAAACTTCTCTTTAGAGAATCAGTAGATATCCTACAGCAAAACTTGTTAAAAATAGAAGTCCCAAAACGCTAAGGATTTGCAAGCCTTTCCCCGGTTTATCTTTTTCCGGCATTTGATCACTTCGCACTAGTTTGAAATTCAAGAATGCATAGAAAGGCGCAGTGATGAAGGATAATACAGTAGCTATGCGGATCAAAAGACCCATTTCAGAAAGCAGGAATACGAAGATGCTTATGGTACCACCCGCAAGAATTAATAACCACAATTTGTAATCGTTTCGTTTTCTTTTGGGATATAGTAATTCGATGGTTTTACTCATTGCCCTTGGAGAGGCATCGAGTGTGGTAATGGTTGTGCTGAACATGGTAGTCAACGCCGCAATTGCTATCAATAAGTAAACTCCTGTCCCTAAAGTTGATGTGTATAGATTAATTAACTGAGATGCAAAAACACCCCCTTGACTTGAAAATTCTGTCCCAGTTCCAAACATCACAAATACACCAAGACCCATAAAACAAGCACCTAAAATTAAAGTAACCCAATATCCAACATTGAAATCAAAAAGACTTTCTTTCATGGTGACTTCAGAGCCGAGTTCCTTGTTTTTTTCAATGGTCCAAAGAGAGTGCCATATAGAAATATCCATAGGAGCTGGCATCCAGCCCATGAAGGCAATTAGAAACAAGAGGTTTGTTTCTGCAGGAAAAACTTGAACCAAAGATAAAGGGGTTGTGTTTTTTATTGAGGCAAGTACAACTGCAACAATTGTAGTGATTGTGAGGGTTAGGATCACCCATTTTACGATGCGATCGAGTGTTGCGTATTTGCCAACCCATAAAATGAGTGTACAGATCAGCGTGATCGTGACAGACCAGTAAACCAGGTTGTCCGAGACTCCGAATATTTGAGATGCTAAGCCAGCTGTTACAATAGTAACAGCCGTTTGAATTGTAAACATGGTGGCTATGTTCAGTACAAAGTAAGCCCTCAGATATCCTTTTCCTAATTTGTAATAACCGTCTAACAAGCTGGTGTTTGTGGCAACAGTAAAGCGAGGTCCATATTGAAAAAACGGATATTTAAAAAGGTTGACTAAGATTAATGCCCAGATAAATCCCCAACCGAAATCGGCTCCAGCTCGAGTAGATTGTACTAGGTGCGATACGCCAATTGCTGCTCCAGCAAAAAGAAGGCCTGGACCGAGTTTACTGAGTTTATTCTTCATGACCCGTGATTTTCTGCGCCAATACCTTTTTAGCTCGGAGTAAAGTCACTTTAACGGTATTTAAGGGGAGTTCCAGCCGGTCACTAATTTCTTTATAGGAAAGTTCTTCGAAATAGCGCAAACGAATGATGGTCTTGTATTCGGTTTTTAGTGTTTTTATTTTTAGCAGTAAATCCGAAAGGTTTTGAGTGATAATTAGAAGGTCTTCAGGAGAGGGGTTGTTGTCTTGAACTTGAGTTACAACGCATTCATCATAAGCCAGAGCATCGATTTTGTTTTTTGTTTTTTCTTTACGATGTTGATCTATTTGTATGTTATTGGAAATTGTGATCAACCAAGTTTCAAAAGTGTATTTTGGATTGAAGGTTTCAATTCGATCAAATGCCTTTGCAAAGGTTCGAACACCGATATCTTCGGCTTGATCTTCGCTACCGGTTTTTTTTAAAAGGTATTTGTATAGATAGTCCCAAAACGTTTCAAAAAGATATCCGAATGCTTTTTGATTATTGGTTTTCGCTAAGTGAATTGCTTCAAGAACAGCTTTAGCTTTCATATATCGAAGGTACAAAAAATCGAAGAAGATTTATTGTTATGTAAGTTCAGGGTTTTTACACTCCTGTTCATCTGGGAGTTTACCACAGAAGCCACAAGGTTCACTGTCCTTGTTTAGAAAAGGACTCTGGCTTGCACAAGTTCCTGCAAATTTACCGTCTTTCTTAACCAAGATTTTAATAGCAATCCCAGCAAAAGCTAGCGCTAACAAAACAAATGTAATTAGGAATAGTTGAATCATAAGAATACAAAAATACAATATTTTTTTATTAGTGCCGAAGAAATAAATTGGATTACAACTGAAAAAAAAGCAAATATTTTGCAGCCTTGAATTTTACCATCTATTACCTAAACCAACCAAAAAGCACGCTCAAACATACCATAGGTTACATGGAGCGTGGAGTTCTCTAGTAAAACAATCATTTTTGACATAGAAAAGTATACTAACTATATCTATATGAGATCTGTGTCTGTTATAAATTCTACAAAAATAAATGATTCTGAATATGCATTCCTTAGGTCATATGCACTTGGTTTAAGTGATGTGTCAATACAACAAATGCTGTCTTTGGATGTAGGGGATTTCAACAGAATCCAATCCAGTTTATTTAAGAAGTTAGAAGTACAAAATCCCTATTTCGCTGTAAAACGTGCTTATGAACGCAAACTATTATGCCCTATTGGATATACGGATGAAGTAGTGAAAACAAAAACCTTAGAATTTCTTGAAAACCACATTGGAAAGTTTCAAGAATTATCTGCGTCTCGCGAAAAAGCTGTCTGGGAATGCTATGATTTACTGCTAGAGTTTAGAAACGATTTGAATGAAATAAGAGAAGAGTATGATGGGTATAAAAAAATCCCACCGAAGCGGGATTAAAGATTTCTCACCTACGGCATAAAGCCTTATTGTGATAAGATTGAGCAACAAATAAAGAATATAATTTTTACAATGCCAAATAAAATAGGAATTTTTATAGATGTAAACTCCATTGGTTGGACTTTGATTAATCAGGAAACCAAGGATATAGTTGCTATGGGGACTCATGTCTTTTCTCCAGGAAGTGAGAATTTTGGAATGGGACGTCGTGAGATATCAAAAAAATTCAATAAAAGAATATTCAGACTTCGTCGGGTTCGGTATGCTCGCATACGCGTTCGTAAAATTCATTTACTCAAAATATTAATTGAAAATAAAATGTGTCCGTTAAGTTTAGATGAACTTAATTCTTGGTCTGCAAATAAAGTAGTGCCCGAGACAAATTTTGACGAATGGATGCGTTTGGATCCCTACGAATTGAGATCTAAAGCGGTTTATGGCCAAATTAGTTTACACGAATTGGGGCGAATTTTATATCAAATTTCAAGTCATCGAGGTTATCGATTTGGAGAGCGTAATTCTAAATTAGTAGAAAGCGTCTTGAAAGAAGGATCTCCCGAAGAAGGAAAAGTTGGTTTTGCCGAGATGAGAAGAGTGACTCGAGATGAAACACTAGGATCGTATTTGCATTCCATAAAGCCAATAGAAGGTAAGTCATATACTAAATCAAATACAAGGATTCGAAACAGAATATGTACCATACAGATGTATTTTAATGAAATACATGCTATATGGAATGTGCAACAGCAGTTTTTTCATAACCTAACCGAGGACTTAAGAAACACTTTGATTGGCTCCCCTAGGGATGTTGATCCTTCTGGAGTTTTGTTTTTTCAACGTGCCCTAAAATCACAAAAGCATAAAGTTGGTAACTGTATGTTTGAGCCAAATAAAACAAGATCTTGTGTTTCTAGTTTCGAATATCAAGAGGTGGAGGCTTATAAATTCATTAACTCCATTGAGTTTTCTGGTCACCCATTGAATGCGAGTCAACGATCAGAAGTGTTGGGATATTTTTTCACACACTATCGATTCAAATTCATTGACATTAAACGATTGTTGAATTTAGAATACTCACAAGAGTTTAATTATAAAGATGAAGAAGGTTTTAAGGGGTCGTTTATTCATTCGGAATTATCCAAAGGCAAATTTTTTGGAAAGGGTTGGTTTCAGATTGAAGAAAAAGTGCGGCAAGATATTTGGCATGCGCTTTATTTTTTTAGCAGCAGCCAGAGGCTTCATGCATATGCTTCTGAGAAATTAGGTTTTTCTGACCATTCCTCTTTTTCTTTTTCGAAAATACGAATGGATAAAAATTATGCTCCCATTAGTAAAAGAGCATGTAATAATATCCTGTTTTTTCTTAGACTTGGAATAACATATAATTTATCTGTTATTCTGGGAGGAGTTAAGAATGCTCTTCGGAATGTTTGGGATCAACTTTCGGAAGATGAAATTAATGAAATAATGTTTATTGTAGAGGATACCCATCTTCAAAGTCCCTCATCTCATTTTGTAGACAATTTAAAAGAGAATCTAGATAAACTTGGATACGACTCGATTGATGTATCCAAATTATACGGCGGAGCTGCTAAGAAAAATAGTTCGAATAAGATATTAAAAAAACTACCAACAGATCCTGCCTCAAATAAGCAGATTTTTGAATTGAAAAACACAATTCTAATTCAGAGTGTATTTGAACTTCGAAAGTTGATTAATAAGATTATTGAAGTTCATGGGCCGATCCATGAAATATCATGTGAACTTTCGGTAGATGTAAAAGTGAGTCGTATGCAACGATTTTTACACCGAATAGATCAAAGACGCACTCGGAATAATCGGGAACGCTATATTCGTGTACTTGGGTTGCACAAAGAGAACATCATACCTATGAATTTATTGAAATATGAATTATGGGAAGAATGTAAAGGTGTTTGTCCATATACAGGTATAGAGATTCCGCTGGATAAATTATGGACTGATGAAATTCGTATTTCTTATATCAACCCCTGGTCACATTCATTGAATGATAGTGTATTCAATAAAACACTTTGTTTTTCATTTTTTCACGATCTTTTGAATGAAAGAAACCCCTTTGATTATTTCAATGAGGAAGATCCCGACGCATGGGAGTCGATTAAAAAAAGAACAGCTAAGTTGTTTGCAAGTACGAATAACCATCCAGCTAGTTACAGTAAATTCAAACGGTTCATTAAAAAGTATAATCAACGTAATTTGAGTGTATCTCAGTTCAACGACTCTAACTATTTGAGTAGAGCAGTTCACTCGTATCTGTCTCAACTGTCAAAAAATGTAAACGTCTCCCCTGGGAATACTACATCTCATTTGATTGAAGAATGGTTGTTGACATCTTTGCTAGATAAGGAAGAAATCAATACTGATTTGAGATATTCTGCGCTGAAAGGTTATGTAAATGCTTTTAAAACAAATGAGCATATCTTGGAACTTTCTAAGCGCAACAAATATTTTAGAAATACTAAAAAAAGTAAGTTCCCTACTCCAGCACCAGATCATTTAACACATTTAGACTATCACATGAACTCTATATTGGTGTCCCATAAAAAAGATCCGCGAGTGATTTCTAAAAAAACACAAGTTGTTGTTCATAATGGCGTAAAAGTGTTAAACAAAGGATGGTCGGTTCGAGGCATGTTACATAAGGAAACACTTTTTGGTAAAAGAACTGCACCTAGAATGAATTCAGGACTCCATGTACGGAAATCCCTACTTTCATTTAAAACATTGAATCAGGTCGATAAAATAGTTGATCCAATTATTAGAGGAATAGTAAAAGCAGCGGTTGAGAAAACTGTAACGAGTGGTTCGCAAATACCATTTAGCGCTTTTTTTAAAACAGCTTCTGATGGTTCATTAATCCCAAAATTATATCTCCCCAATACTAAAGGTGGTGACCCCGTTCCTATTAAAAAAGTAAGAATTCGAGAGGTG
>PXYQ01000151.1 GCA_003023645.1 Candidatus Arcticimaribacter sp.
GATTGAGGTTGAAAGCATCACTCTTTTTACTTTCTAAATCGTTCCCCCAAAATCCGATTACGGTAATGTAGTCTTGAAATTGAACAGGATCTCCACGAAGGGTTTTCCACGAATTTATTTCTGGAAGGTTCTCTGTTAGGATAGGAAGCTTTGCGAAATTATTGATTCCAGAGGCAAAAAATAAATAAATAACGATTGGAAATACAAAGAGTATTCCGAGTACAACATACTTTTTAAATGTGTTATTCTTCATTTTTTATTTTAGAAATTCCAACTAACAAAACCGGTACGCATAACCTCAAAAATGTAATCTGCCTCTAACAAAAGGATGAAACATAAATAAGGAATAAGTACTACTAAAGGAAGTACAATAGACCCCTTCAAACTGCCCTTTTCATCTCTGATGTGCATGAAATCCCAGGCGATGTAATAGGCTTTAACAATAGTTAAAATAATGAAAATCCAATTTAAGATTTTCATCCCTAAAAACATTCCCATAAGACTTTCGGGTTTTACAATACCCAGTATAACCTCAACAGTTGTAACGATGGATAGGAAAATCAATACGCCCCAGATTTTCTGAACGTTTGATTTGAATTTTAATAATCCCCTGAAAATGGCTAAGTTTTCTGTATCGTGTGCCATGATGTATATTTTATAATTAATTAAACTAAATAGAAGAAGGTGAATACGAATACCCAAACTAAATCTACAAAGTGCCAGTAAAGTCCAACTTTTTCAACCATTTCATAGTGTCCTCTTTTTTCATAAGTCCCCATGATCACGTTGAAGAAAATGATGATGTTGATTACAACTCCCGAGAGAACGTGAAATCCGTGAAATCCAGTAATGAAGAAAAAGAAATCGGCAAACAAACGGTTGCCGTATTCATTGTGAATGAGGTTTGCTCCTTCTACAACATTGATTGCTTCATTTATTTTTAACAAAGATTCTTCTCTTGAGAGAATAACCTTGTGACCCGTTTCATCAATTTTTTCAGTTTTAATAACCAAACTTTCATTAACAGCAAATCCACCCGTTACCTCTTCTACGCTATAATTTGGTAATGACGATTCTCCAATAAACCAAATTCCATTACTATCTAAATGGGTGTCTCTGGGCGAATCAATATTAGTAGCAAAAGCTTCTAAAGCAACACGTTTTCCAGTTTCTGCATCCATAAACTGAAGGATTTGTCCTCCTTTGGTTTCAAGAGCTCCATATTCACCTTTGATGAAGTTTTTCCACTCCCAAGCTTGTGATCCAACGAATATTGCTCCTCCAATAACGGTAAGCAACATATAAAACGTCACTTTCGCTTTGTTCATATGGTGACCCGCATCTACGGCTAATACCATAGTTACTGAAGAGAAAATTAAGACAAAAGTCATCAAGGCCACATAATACATCGGAGCATCTACTCCATGTAAAAATGGGAAATGCGTAAACACTTCATCGGCAATTGGCCAAGAATCAATATTTTTAAATCTAGAAAAACCATAGGCTACTAAGAAGCCTGTAAAAGTTAAAGCATCAGAAACGATGAAAAACCACATCATCATTTTTCCGTAGCTCGCTTTCAGTGGTTTATTACCTCCACCCCAAACATTGGTCTCGTCTATTGTATTGTTTGCTGTAACTTCCATATAAAAGTGTCAAATTTTAATTTTACAAAAATAGTATTTTTTTTAACTATACACACTCACGAAAACGTATAAATAAATCCATAAAAAATCGAGAAAATGCCAAAACAGCTCCGCTAATTCATAGCCTAATTTATCTTCGGGCGTATATGCATTTCTATAGGTTTGAAAAAGAACGACCAATAAAACAACCAATCCGCCAAAAACATGAGCTAGATGAAGTAGAACAAGTACGTAAAGAAAGGAGGTTGTGATTGAACTTGCCGCTCCAGTAAAATAATATCCTTGTTCTATGACTTGCGAAAATCCAGTAAATTGAAAATAAACAAACAACAGCGTTAAGCCTAGAGTCGCCCATAGAAATACTTTTTGTAACAATACATTCCCTTGGTTCAATGCATTTTTACCTAAGAAAAAGGTAATGCTACTTAAAAAAATAAGTAGGGTGCTATATAAAAAAACGGTTGGCAATTCGAAGGAAGTTAGCCAATCTGCTCGACTACTACTCACTACATAAGCACTGGTCAAACCCGCGAAGGTCATCGTCATACTAATCATCCCAAACCAGAGCATCATTTTTTTTGCTCGAACATTCTTTTCTACTGCTGTTTTTTCCATTTTAAGCGATCATTTTATCAATTACGTATATAATTTGAACTAGTGTAATATAGCCTACACTAGAAAACATCAATCTTTTAGCTGCTTCGTTTGTTTTGTCAATCATTAATTGAAGTGCAAAATACAGCATAATTAGGCCCAGAATTCCAACTATGACTGCTCCAATAATACTTAAATTAAAACTTCCTGTATAGGCAGTTGCTGGCAGTACAGAAACAACAATCATCCAAAGGGTGTAAAACACAATTTGAAAAGCAGTAGCATTGTCTGCATGTCCAGAAGGTAGCATCTTAAAACCTGCACGTTTATAATCTTTATCCAACATCCATCCAATTGCCCAGAAATGGGGAAACTGCCAAAAAAACTGTATCATAAACAATACCCCGGACTCTATCCCAAAATGATCTGTATACGCTACCCATCCGAGCATAAAAGGTATTGCTCCTGGGAAAGCGCCTACAAAAACAGCCAGAGGAGTTCTTGTTTTAAGTGGCGTATACACACATACGTATAAGAAGATAGAAATTCCACCAAACAAAGCTGTTCGCGTATTTATGGTATACAAAACCAATAAGCCTAAGACCGTTAGAATAGTAGCGATTGTCAAAGCCGACTGAACCGACATTCTTCCTGAAGGTAAAGGTCTGTTCTTAGTCCGATCCATTAATGCATCGAGGTCTTTTTCTATTACTTGGTTGAATGCGTTCGAAGCGCCTACCATGAAATATCCGCCAAAGGCTAGTAGAATAACATCGATAAGAACTGGAGAATCCGCAGCCAGAAAATAACCTGCAATAGAAGAAAATACTACGCTTACTGCAAGGCGTACTTTTGTCAACTGCTTAAAGTCGTCCATGAAGAGTGAAAAAGTAGACTCCTCTGGGGTTTGTAAACGAATTTTTTCTACATCCATAATCTTGTGCAAAGATAATGTACAATCCCCTATTTACCATAGAAACCGAAACCTAAATTATGGGGTACAAAAAAGCCCGAAGTTTCCTTCGGGCTTCATTAAAAGAACAGCTGTAGTTTTAGTTTAATTTAAACGTTATTGGAATACTAAAAGGAACACGTACGGGACGCCCTCTTTGTTTTCCAGGTGTCATTTTTGGTAGTTTATTGATGATACGTAATGCTTCTTTTTCTAAGTTTCTATCTGGTGACCTTAATACTTCTATGTTAGTAATACTTCCATCTTTTTCGATCACAAAGCGCATATAAACCTTTCCTTGAATTCCCATTTCCT
>PXYQ01000152.1 GCA_003023645.1 Candidatus Arcticimaribacter sp.
AGGATTTCAACAAATAATCTGGACCGACGCCAATACACACGAATATTTAGAAGAAGCTGGAACGATGAATATCTTTTTCAGAATAAACGACACCTTAATTACAACGCCAACTAGCGATCGTATTTTGGATGGGATTACTCGAAAAAGTATTCTTCAACTCGCAGAGCACCTTGGAATTAAAACGGATGTTCGACCCATTTCCATTCATGAACTACTCTCGAGCAAAGAAGATGGTAGCTTAAAGGAAATATTTGGAGCAGGTACCGCAGTAGTGGTAAGCCCAATCAAAGGCTTTGGTTACCAAAACAGACGCCATGTTCTTGAAGATGCACCCGATTCTTTTGCCACTATACTAAAAGATCATATCGTTAATATTCAACGAAACGCAACTGAAGATCCATTTGGATGGAGACATGAAGTAAAAACTACCGTTTCAATATAGCCTCAATATTGGGTTTAAAATAGTTGGGTCCTTTCATTACTTTCCCATCTTCTCTGTAGATAGGATTTCCGTCGGCACCCAACTTACTCATATTAGAACGTTGAATTTCTTCAAACACTTCTGTGATTTTATGTTGCATTCCGTGGGTCAAAATTGTTCCACACAAAATATACAGCATATCGCCGAGTGCATCGGCAACCTCAACCAAATCGTTGTTTTGAACTGCCTCCAAGTATTCTTCATTTTCTTCTTTCATAAGGTTGAAACGAAGCTCTTTTATTTGATCCGATAAATCAAGGGTTGGCTCCTGATTTACATTAATTTTAAACGCTTCGTGAAATTCCTGTACTGCGTCCAATTCTTTTTTTATCATACGATGGTATTGAATGTTTTACAAACTGCTAAAAACTAAGCAAAACCAAAAAGTCTAAACTTAAGCCATAACATAATTTTAAATCCAAAAGGATTCGAGTTATTTTTTTCTAATTTCGTAGAAAATTAACGCTATGTTTTCAAACGGACAACTCCTCTTTGCAGTATTTTTTGTTATTGCCTTTACTGGAATCATCATTTTCACATATCGAAAAGATTTTAAAGGGCATCAAATTCACTACAAAGGCAGTTTTAAAATCTTCCTGACTTTTCTTTTTGCTATTGCGGTTCTTTTTGTAATTAAATATTATACGCAAGCCGAATAAGTAACTAGCTTTTTAATTTTTAAAACTACTGCTATGCATTACCTACGTTTTATTTTCGGAATTACATTCATAGCAATACTCACTTTTGTTCTTTATTTAAAGAACCAGCCCGACCGTTATCGCGTATCTCGCTCTATCTATACCACTATTCCAGCTCAAACGCTGTACAATTATCTCTATGATTTTGAAAACTGGCCCGAGTGGAATCCCTGGATTCTGGAGGATCCGGAAATGATACTTTCATTTAACCAAAACAACTCCAACCAACCAGAATATCACTGGGAAGGAAAAGACGGAAATGGTTCGATGAAAATTTTGGCAGCAAAGGCTCCTTTTAAAATTGAACAACAAATGACATTTGCAGGTTTACCCTCTTCTAATGTACGTTGGAATATTAAAAAAAATTCAGACAGCCTGCAATGGACTATGGAAGGAAAAATGATATTCCCCATGAAAGTTTTTACATTACAAATGGGCAGTATGGAAACTATCATAGGTCCATATTACAAGAAAGGACTTCGTGCTATAGATAGTATTCTAACCATTAAATTAAACAAGCATCGTTTTGAATACAAAGACACAGTGGTTCTTCAAAAACAGTTTTATCTCTCACGCTCCTTTGAGTCGGATAAAGCGGCACTTGATTCACTTATAAAAATTGGCTCACAAGAATTATATGAATTTGCAAAAAGCGAGAATTTGAATATAACAGGGGATTTATTTACGCTAACACCACAATCTGAATTTAAAACAAGTATATGGTCCGTTGGACTTCCAATTGAAGAATATTTTAAAACCAATCATCCCGCTATAAAGTGTCGCTACTCAAAAGAGCGAATGGCATTGAAGGGACTGCATTTGGGCCCCCTTAAAAACATTGGCCTCTCGTGGGAAATAATGACAGATAAAATAAATCTTATAAATCCAAGGCTTCAATATTATCCTATGACTATATATAAGGTAGATGAAAAATCAAACCCTGATCCTTTAGCCTGGGAAACAGAATTACTTTTACCATATCGATGAACTAAAGTGATTCGGTTAAAAAAGTTAACTTAGAACAATGAAAATATTATTATGGGTGTTTTTGGGTGGTGGCTTAGGTAGTAGTTTACGCTATGGGCTTCACCTTCTTTTCAAAAACACCAGTAGTCAATATCCAATTGGAACGTTTACAGCAAACCTTATCGGCTGTTTGTTGATTGGAATCTTTTTTGGAATACTACATAAACTAAATGTATTGAAAGAAGAAGCACACTTCTTTTTTATTGTTGGCTTTACTGGGGGATTAACAACATTCTCTTCTTTTGCTCTTGACAATGTGCATTTATTCAAATCTGGATCGCTACTACAACCACTCATATACTCTTTTGGGAGCATCATCATGGGGATTCTTATGGTTGTCATTGGGCTTTGGTTTTCAAAAACCTTATAAGTTACACAACAAACAAATACATAACACACTATTAATAAGACTGATATCTTCATCGGGCTACCTAGTTATGTTAGAATTTAGCCAAAAACACATTTAACAATTATACCCCCTAAAATATAGGGTATAATCTTATTTATTCATTATTTAAATAAGAATACCCTTAATTTTTAGGGGTAATTATTTAATTATATGTAAAAATGTATTTTATTACCCCGCCATAAACACAGTAAAATCATTTTATAAGTAGTTTTGTTCAAAATCATTTAAACAATATTATAATGAAAAAAGTAGAAGCGATTATTCGCAAATCAAAATTTGGAGACGTCAGAGACGCACTTCATAAAGTAGAGGTTAATTTTTTCAGTTACTGGGATGTTACCGGGGTAGGAAACGAAAAAGAAGGCCATGTATACAGAGGTATCTCGTACAGCACTTCTGACATACAAAGAAGATACTTATCTATTGTAGTCAATGAAGAGTTTCTTGAAAAGACTATTGAAGCCATAACATCTGCTGCTGGTACTGGAGCTGTTGGGGATGGTAAAATATTCATTTCGACCATCGATGATGCTATCAGAATCCGTACGGGAGAATCAGGAGGGAAAACTTTAAACTAGAATTAACAAAAAACTATAATTTATTATGGAAACTACAGCACTTTTTACAGCTAACAACATATGGATGATGATTTGTACCGCTTTGGTATTTTTCATGCACCTTGGATTTTCTTTTTTAGAAATTGGTCTTACAAGACAAAAAAATACAATCAATATCTTATTCAAAAACTTCTTCGTAATTACTGTAGGGCTACTTCTCTACGCAATCGGAGGATTCAATCTTATGTATCCTGGATTTGAAGAAGGAGCCTTGGGTATTTTCAAGTTTGCT
>PXYQ01000035.1 GCA_003023645.1 Candidatus Arcticimaribacter sp.
ATCCTTACGTATTTCAAACAAAGCAAGCGTATCCATTTTTAAACTTTCCGATACAGAAGTCACACAATCCGAATGATTGATGCTAAACTCTACTGCTGACTTATAAAAAGGGTGACTCCCCACTAAAGTTATATCGGTACCGTGAAGGGTTGTTACAATGGGTAAATTAATTCCCTGGTCTTGTAACATCTTTTTAGCCATATAAGCGGCGTATGCGTGCGGAATAGCATAATGGACATGTAGTACTTCAATCTTGTGTAATTTAACCATATCGACCAGCTTACTCGACAAAGCAAGCTCGTAGGGTTGAAATTGAAAAAGCGGATAATCTGGCACGTGAACTTCGTGAAAATGGAGGTTCTCACTTAAAGCTTCTAAACGAACCGGTTGCTTATAGGTTATAAAATGGATTTCGTGCCCCTGCTGAGCTAAGGCTAAACCTAACTCTGTAGCTACTACTCCACTCCCACCAAATGTAGGATAACAAACGATTGCTATTTTCAAATTTCTGAGATTTTAATTTATAATTGCGTCGTAAATATACTGTTGTATTCGAGTTCGAATATCATGTTTTAACAACAAGTTATTATCCATTGTAGGATAAGTTCTGTTAGATAAAAAGACATAAATCAATTCATTCTCAGGATCAGCCCAAGCATAAGTTCCTGTAAAACCAGAATGCCCAAAACTAGTTTTTGGAACGCAACCACAGGTCGAACCTCTTCCTTCTAATTGTGGTTTGTCAAAGCCAACGCCGCGTCTATTTCCTTCTTCACAGTACAGACATTGATTGAACTGATCAAATGTTGCTGAAGAAAAATACTGTTTATCAGCATAACGCCCTTTTTGTAAAAAAAGCTGCATGAGGATTGCTACTTCAGTTGCATTAGAAAAAAGCCCTGCATGACCTCCAACCCCGCCTAACATGGCTGCTGCCATATCATGAACTTCTCCTTTCAATTCTTGATTCCGATAATAGGTGTCAATCTCAGAAGGAATAACCGTTTGATTAGGTCTGTTTTTATTAGGATTGTATGTAGTTCGGACTAAACCTAGAGGCTTATAAAAAGTATCCATAGCAAGCGTCTCAAGCGAGCTTTCATAACGGTCTTCCAGCATATCTTTCATAAAGAAATATGGGATGTCAGAATACTTATACTCTAAGGTATCTCGTAACTCGCTTGCTAATATTTGATCACTAATTCGTTTTGACAAATCATTTTTACCATAAAAACGATCCGCAACTGGAACTGGAAATCGTTTACTCGATCTTTTACGATAAAACTTCTTGTTTAGCTTGGTTGTGTTTTCTTTTAAGGTTTCTTTATAAAAGGGTATCCAAGGAATCAAACGAGCATAATGCGAGAGCATCTCTTGAATACTAATGTTTGCTTTGTTGGATTTGTTCCATTCTTTATTTAAAGTTCCTAATTGCGTGTCTAAAGTTAGTTTGCCTAAATCCACTTCTTTCATTACCAGTGGCAAAGTTGCAAGTACTTTAGTGAGGGATGCCAAGTCGTAAATATCAGTGTTGACAACAGCTCTTTTTTTTTCATAAGTATGAAATCCATAGCTTTTATTGAAAACCACTTTCCCATGACGTGCTACTAAAATCTGCATCCCCGGAGTCATTAGGGAGTCCATTGCAATTTGTGCAAGGTCATCAATTCGATCCAATCGCTCTGGGTTCAGTCCAACTTCCAAAGGAATTCCTGTTCCTAATTCTGTTGGTCCCACCAACGGAATTCCTGTTCCAACAGGATAAGAAGATGTAATGGAAACTGGCAGACGACCAGTTGCTTTTCGTTCTCCTAAAAGAATTTCAGCTGATGCTTTTTGAGCTATAACACTATTTTGGTAACTAACTACCAAACCGTCAATTGCTTCTAAATTCCCTATTCTACTCAATGCATAGGGTTTAACAAAAACATCTAAGATTATGCCGTGGTCTTTTGATAGGGCTGCTAGGAGTTGAATTTCTTTTTTCGAGAAGCTTGACGCTTTCCATGGACTTGCATTGGAACGATGAAATCCAATAATGATTTTTTCATAAGAAGCGAGAGCCTGTATAATCTTATCGTTTGAAAGAGAAGCATCAACTGTATGAATTTTAAGCTTTTGCATCAAACTATTCTTAAAGGTAGAGCCAGTATCATCCCCTAGTTTGATATATCCATAAGTATGTTCTTTGCTGAGCGGCAAAATATCATTCTTATTCTGTACAACAGTAACAGCGGCCTGCATGGCCTTTGCAATTAAATAATCATCTTCAATTGTATTTAGGTCTGCACTTAGATTTTCTTTTGAAACTGCATTATAATTATTTAAACCGACAAGGTACTTTGCCTTTAAAATTTTCTTCACTGACAAAGCCAATCGTTCTTCTGTGAACTTTTTTGCTTTAAAAGCACGTTTCATTTTCTTAATTGCGGTACTTACATTATTAGGAATTAACAGAATATCGTTCCCTGCTAAAAAAGCAGCAACATCAATTCCATATTTTGGACTAATCCCAGAAGCGCCCTTCATATTCAGCGCATCTGTAATTACTAATCCTTTGAATTTAAGAGAATCTTGAAGTAAAACTTGTACTGTTTTTTGAGACAACGATGATGGAATACCCGCATCAAGTGCAGGGATATCCAAATGAGCAACCATAACAGAAGAAACTCCAGCGTTGATTATTTTCTTGAATGGATATAATTCCACTTCATCAATTCGCTCTGAAGAAAAATTAATTGATGGTAAACCTAAATGTGAATCAGTAGCTGTGTCGCCATGTCCTGGAAAATGTTTTGCCGATGATAGTACTCCAGCTTCATGCATTCCATTCATAAAGGCAATTCCTTTTCTGGCTACATTTTCTTTATCTTCTCCAAAAGATCTGTTTCCAATAATTGGATTTTTAGGATTGGTATTGATGTCTACTGAAGGAGCAAAATTAATATGAATTCCCAAGCGTTTCGCTTGCTCTCCTATTCTATATCCTACAGCTTGCACCAGTTTATCGTCTTGGATAGCTCCTAAGGTCATATTCCAAGGAAAAGCTTGAACAGAATCTAATCGCATAGCAATACCCCATTCGGCATCCATACCAATTAGCAATGGAATTTTAGATTTCTTTTGAAAACGATTCAACCAATCGGTTTGACCAAGCGGACCACCTAAAGAGAAAATAACGCCCCCAATTTTGTTTTCTGTTATGTTTTTGGAAACTGCTTCGAAATGTTCTTTTCCTTGTTCAGAAAAAGCCATTACCATAAACAATTGCCCTATTTTTTCATCTAAAGTAAGACTGGAATAGGTACTGTCTACCCATTCTTGCTGGGCTTCATGATCTATAGCGAATAAAGGGTCTGGGGTTTGTGCATATAAAGAACAAATACCTAAAAGTGAAAATAGAAGAATTCGCATGTGGTATTGGTTTTATTTAATAAAACGGGAGTGCCAGCTTTGACCAGCAGGGACTTCCCAGTGACTTGTATATTCTGCTTTATCAACTACCAAGTTATTAAAAACTATAGTATTTGAAGAAACTTTTCTTTTTTTAGCCAAAGACCGGAATTCTTTTAAAGGTGTATATAAAAGCTTGTCTCCCTCTTTGTGGGTCACATTCATTTTGTCTAAAAGCTCTATTTGATACTTCGTCTCTAATGTTTGAATAAAACGTACAGAAGAGTCGATAGAACAGCCAGTGGCACCCTGAACTTCTTCGTTTAGTCCAATAACAATAAAGCGATCGTAAGGGATTTCGTAAGAAGTTACTAAATCAGATCCATGTGCTGCCCATAGTTTTAAAAAGGCTTCAATTTCTAAAATAACATCCGTTTTTTCCTCTTTTGAAAAAGGCCGTGAGGCTTGATAGATCCATACTCGCGCTTGATCTGGTAAATCAGTAAAAGGAATTAACATATATTATAAATCTTTTGCGTTGGCGATGAGTTCTGCTATATCCATTACGGGTACTTCCCCCTCTTTTTCTTTGTTTTTAACTCCATCCGTCAACATGGTGTTACAAAATGGGCAACCTGCAGCAATGATATCTGGCTTCACTTCTAATGCTTGTTCGGTTCGCTCAATATTAATGTCTTTAGTGCCATTCTCTGGCTCTTTAAACATTTGAGCACCACCAGCACCACAACAAAGACCTTTGGCCTTGCAGTTTTTCATTTCAACCAACTCTGCATCCAACTTCCGAATCAGTTCTCGTGGAGCCTCGTATACATTGTTTGCACGACCAAGATAACATGGATCGTGAAAGGTTATTTTTTTTCCTTTATAAGTCCCTGTTTCGATCGTTAGTTTTCCATCATCCAATAATTCTTTAAGCAATTGGGTGTGATGCACTACTTCATAAGTACCTCCAAGTTCAGGATACTCGTTCTTTAGGGTATTAAAACAATGCGGACATGCAGTAACAATTCTTTTTACCCCATAACCGTTAAGAACTTCAATATTGGTTACAGCTTGCATTTGAAAGAGGAATTCATTTCCTGAACGTTTAGCTGGATCACCCGTACAACTTTCTTCAGCACCCAAAACTGCATAGGATACACCTGTGTTGTGAAGTAACTTCACAAAAGCTTTTGTAATTTTCTTTGCTCGTTCGTCAAAACTCCCCGCACAACCTACCCAAAATAAAATTTCAGGGGTTTTACCTTCTGCGGTGAGTTCTGCAAGTGTTGGTACTTTAATCATAAAATCTAGTTGTCGTTAGCACCATCGTCAAAAACTTGAATGGTAACTTCTTTGTTTACTAATTCTGTGAATTTTCCTTTGTATTGAGTAGCTTTTACTAAATGGTTATCAATCCAATGGTAATTTCCACCTCTTGGTTTTCCCATTAATAAACTGTGGTATTTAAAACCATTACGTTTCAACCAACCTTCAGTAACCTCGCGATTAGCTTCTACACGAGAAGTAAAAAAACAGATTAAGTGCCCTTCAGCAAACCAACGGTTACATGTTTCTAAAGCATCGGGATACAATTCTGCAGTTTCCATACGCTCTGGTTCTTCATTAGGAATATCATCACAAATAGTCCCATCGATGTCGATCAGATAGTTTTTGATTCCTTCTGGCAAAACCGGACTAACGTCTTCTCCGTTTTCAACTTTTTTGTGTAAATAATTTTCCGCTTCTTCTTTGTGCATTTTTTTTGATTTAAAAATTAGAGGTCTTGAACCCAATTATTTCGGTCTTGTTGATTGAAAGGCCAAGGTGCCCCGTTATTTTCGATATTCCCCATCATATTATTAAGATCAGTTGGTGCTGCTGATTCTTCCATAACTAGGTATTGACGCATACTCATTATTATGGATAGCGGATCAATGTCAATTGGACAGGTTTCAACGCACGCATTACATGAAGTACAGGCCCATAATTCTTCGGGGGAAATATAATCGTTGAGTAGTTGTTTTCCATCGGGAACAAAAACTCCTTTGTTTTTTTGAATGTTATCGCCTACCTCAGTAAGTCGATCACGAGTGTCCATCATTATCTTTCTTGGGGAAAGCATTTTCCCAGTCTGGTTTGCTGGGCACTCACTCGTACAACGCCCACACTCAGTACAAGTATATGCGTTTAAAAGCTGTACTCTATTCAAATCCATTACATCAGAAGCACCAAACTTATCAGGTTCATCCGAAGATTCTTCTGGAACCGCGTAAGGGTCTGCATCGGGGTCTAGCATCAATTTAACTTCTGCAGTTACCGATGGGTTATTTGCAAAACCGCCTTTTGCATTTAAATTAGCAAAATAGGTGTTTGGAAAAGCTAAAAGAATATGTAAGTGCTTGGAGTAGTATAAATAATTTAGAAAAATAAAAATGCCAACGATATGCATCCACCATGCTGTTCGTTCTAACAAAATAATCGAATCTAAAGACATTCCGTTGAAAAGCGAGGATAAGTATTGACTTATGGGAAAAGACCCTGCTTGTTGATAATGCAGTGCATCGGGGAAGTTGGTTTGGATATAATAGTCGGCTCCGTTCATTGTCAAAAACAATGACATTAAAACGATCTCGAAATACAAGATCAAATTCGCATCTAACTTGGGCCAACCTTTCATTTCACTTTTCCAGAAACGATTCAATCGGATAACATTCCGTCTCATCCAAAAGATGATTACAGCAATAAGTACTAAAAATGCAAAAATTTCGAAAGTAGCAATTAACACATCATAAACACCGCCTAAAAAAGGAGCAAAGATTCGATGTGTTCCAAAAATACCATCTACAATGATCTCAAGTAATTCAATATTAATTACTAAAAAACCAATGTAAACGACCACGTGTAATAGCCCAGCGATAGGACGTTTTACCATTTTAGATTGTCCAAGGGCAATCCGTGCCATGTTCTTCCAACGTTCGACAGGCTTATCGTTTCGATCAATAGCTTTACCAAGGTTAATGTTATTCTTGATTTTGAGAATGTTTTTCGTAAATATGACACTTGCCGTTAGCAAAAGAAAAAGAAAAACAACATTCGGTAAAAACTCAATAATCATAGTGGGTTAGTTTTTATCTTCAGATTCGTAGGGAGCGTCTTTTTTTCCAAAAAGAGAAAAATGAACATATCGTTTTGGATGTTCTTTTAAGTCTCTAATCAACAATTCAACTTCTTTGGTACTTGCCTCAAGATTATTGTATAATGCATCGTCGTGCATTAGTTTGCCTATACTACCTTCGCCTTGCTCCATCGACTTCAAAATCGAATTTAAGCTAGAGGCAGCTGTTTCAAATTCAGTAACCATGCCTTTTAAATTTGCTTGAGAAAGAGAATCCGAAATTTGATTCAAGTTTACGGAGGCTTGCGCAAGATTATTAAAAGTCTGGTTGATATTGGATTCTTGTTTGATTAGAATTTTAGAAAGGGCTGCAGAAACGGTATTTAGATTTGTTATGGTTGTCGACACTTCGGTCATTGCTTTATTTAAACTTTGTTGTGCTTGGTCATCCAAAATCGTATTCAAAGACGAGATTAAAGTATCTGCATTGATTAGGAGTTCACCTAGTTTTTTTTGCAAGGGTTCGATTTCTGTACCTATGACGTCAGTTAAGCCTGGTTTCACTCTACTACGAAGAGTATCTCCAGAGGCCAACGAATTTTCGAGGTCATAAACTGGAATAATTGCAATGGATTTACCGCCAATAAGTCCTGGTTCATATAATTCGGCAATACTACTTTTAGCAAATTTAAGATCGTTTCTAACAGTAAAAGTTACAAGAATTTTAGGGGAAGAAGGAAGAAAGTTAATCGACTTCACCTTTCCAACAGTTAATCCGTTAACGGTAACTTGAGTTCCAGATTGAAGGCCTTCAACTTGATCAAAAACGGCATAGAGTTCACTTTCACTTTTAAACAGCGAAGTACCGTTTAGAAAGTTGAACCCTATTAGGAACAAAAAAATTCCTATTAGAACAAATAGTGCTGCTTTGATTTCTTTAGATAGTCTCAAGACGGGTTTGTTTTATTCAAAAATAATAATTATTTCGGGTTTTAGGGTCATAATCACTTGGGGATTACGGTAGATAATTTAATTTTTTTGTTTTCTTTGAAAGCGACGATAAAAGCATGCTTATATCCCTTCCTCTTTGCCTTCTTTTTTAATTTCTTGGCTTTTTCATATGAGGTTGTTTCACTAAAATAATAGCGGTATAACTTCTCTTCTTTCTCCAGAGCTATCGGAGATAATCCTTTAAAATTGTATGCTTTTGCTTCTAGTTTTTTAGAGCTTGCAGCAATTTGAATTTTATAAACAACACCTTCGGAGGTTACAATTGCTGGCTCTTTTTCTTCTTCAACGGCTACTTCTCCAATCGAGGAAGTTGTATTGATTGATGAATTTAACGAATTTCTATAATTAATTATCGCTTTTGAAATAGCTTGAGCCATTTGGAGTTTACCCTTTGACGAGTTCAAATAGGCTCCTTCTTTTACGTTAGTTAAAAAGCCTGTTTCTACAAGAACACTAGGCATATAAGTATATTTCAAGACAACAAACCCAGCTTGCTTTACGGTTCTATCTTTCCGTTCCAGATTTGCAACAAAACTTTTTTGTATTGCATCAGCAGCTGTTATACTTTGATTTAAATAGGTTTCCTGCATTAGTGTCAACCCAATAACAGATTCGGGATTATTAGGGTCGAAACCGTCGTAGTTTTCTTCGTAATTTTCTTCATAAAAAATTACGGAGTTCTCTTTCTTGGCAACTTCGAAATTCCGCTGGTTGGCATGAAGTCCCAAAACAAAAGTTCCAGCACCATAAGCCTGCGAGGTATGTGCATCACAATGCACCGAAATAAAAAGGTCTGCATCTGCCCTATTGGCAATTCTAGCACGCTCAATTAAATCTACAAAAACATCGGTTTTACGAGTGTAAATAACCTTTACATTTGGCTTCTTTTCCAAGATCTCACCAATTTGTAAAATGATATTGAGTGCTATTTTCTTTTCGTAATATCCATTCCCTCGATTTCCTGAATCTTTACCTCCATGACCAGCATCCAAAACAACTACAAAAGGTTTGTCTTGACTAGAATCAGTTTGAATACTTGCTATAGCATGATTACCTAATAGACAGAAGCCTATTAGTAAAATGTTAAATGTGTAATGTTGTACTAATTTCATTGCTAATAAATACTTAAAAACGATAACAAGCATCAAAAATATATGTAATTTTAACACGTTATATTTTACACAAAAATAGCCTATATCGCCTTGCAAACAAAGTCTTTTTATTCAGTCATATTGTTAATACTTTTTTTGAAGGTGCCGTTTGCCTATGGTCAAAACGATCTTTCCCAAGAAAAAAAGGTGCTACAAGACAGCTTAAGCCTAGAACAGATCAATGAAAATGAAGTTCTTGACAGCATTCCAAAAAAGAAACCCCTGCTACTCGATTTAATCAATTATAATGCCATGGATTCGGTGAAGATTGATCAAAAGTCAAATAAAATCCGTTTATACAACAAAGCTGTTTTGACCTATGAGGAGATGCGTTTGGAGGCCGGGATCATTGTTTTGGATTATACCACAAACGAGGTTTATGCTGGTAGAATTGCTGATTCCTTAGGTAACTTATCACAGAAACCCAAGTTTCTTCAAGCTGGCAACGAGGTAAATCCAGATTCCATTCGCTTTAACTTTGACACAAAGAAAGCTCTGATTTGGAATTCAAAAACAGAACAAGGCGGTATGAACGTCTTTTCTGATTTCACCAAAAAAGAAAACGATTCGGTTTACTATATAAAGGATGCAAAGGTCACAACCTCATCAAATCCTGATAATCCGGATTACTACATTCGAATTCGAAAAGGTAAAATGGTTCCTGGTGGTAAAATAGTTGCAGGACTGAGTAACATCTATATCGCCAATGTCCCTACGCCAATAGGACTTCCTTTTGCTTACTTTCCAACAACAAACGATAAGGCTTCTGGTGTAGTTTTCCCAACCTATGGTGAAAGCGCACAAAGAGGGTACTACATTCAAAACGGTGGTTACTACTTGAATGTGAATCAATATTTTGATCTCAACTTTACTGGAGATTATTATACAAACGGAAGTTATGGACTTCGTTTTGACACCCAGTATAAGGTCAATTACAAATTTGGCGGAAACTTTAGTTTCCGGTATGAAAAACTAGTTAATGGAGAACGTGGTTTCCCCGATTACAATAATGCAACGGTATACAATGTGCGATGGACCCACCGAAGAGATTCAAAAGCGAGTCCTACATCAAATTTCTCTGCCTCGGTAAATCTTGGAAGTAGTTCGTATTTTGTACAATCGGTAAACCAATTAAACGATGCCAACTTTCTAAACAATACCTTGAGTTCTTCAGTGTCGTATTCCAAAACTTTTCCTAAATATCCTCGAGTAAACGTCTCACTAACCTCTTCTCTTTCACAAAATACACAAACGCAAACTGTTAATCTAACGCTGCCTACCTTTCAAGCGAATATGGAACGTATTTTTCCATTTGCTCCCAAAACAGGAACCAAGAAAGGTTTTATTCAAAACATAAATTTTCAGTATTCGACCCGTGGTGAAAGCCGGATTATAACTACCGAAGAATTTCTGTTTAAGAAAGAAATGTTTGAAGGTGCGCGATCAGGAGTTACCCACAGTATTCCAATAAGCACCAATTTCAAAGTATTAAAACATTTAAGCGTTAGCACATCAGCAAACTACAAAGAAATTTGGACTCCAAATACTGTACGATACAATGACTATACCGATGAAGCTGGTGTAGTAAAAGACACCCTTAAAGGGTTTGCAGCTTTTAGAGAATATAACTACAGTGCAAGTATGGGAACAACGATCTATGGAACTTTTAATTTCAAAGAAGGGAACAGGCTTCAATCCATTCGCCATACTATGCGCCCCTCAATCAGCTATAGCGTTCAGCCTAGTTTCGAAAGATACTACGACGAATATATTATTGATGCAAATGGTACAAAAGCTCAATATACCCGTTTTGAAAATGCTCTTTTCGGAAGACCTTCACGGGGGATGTCAAAATCCATGGGGATCAGTTTGAGTAATAATTTTGAAGCCAAGGTTGCGAGTAGAGATTCGCTAGATCCGGAACCTAAAAAGATTAAACTTTTAAATAATTTAAACTTCAGCACAAGTTACAACCTTACCGCTGATGATTTTAAACTTGCCCCTATTCGAGTTACAACCGGCGCTTCTTTATTTAAAGACGAGGTAAGTATCAATTTGGCTGCGACTATGGATCCTTATGGGATTGATGAAAACAATGCACGAATAAGCACTTTTCATCTAAAAAATGGTGGCGGTTTAGTTCGTTTCACTAGTGCCAATATGAATATTGGTTTCTCTTTATCTAATGAAGACTTTGAAAAGAAAGAAGGGGACGAAGAAGAGGAAGAGGAGGAAGATACTTTCTCCGGAAGTGATTACGAGCGACTCTCTGGTGGGGGTCGGGATGATGATCTATTTGGTGTTGCCAATAACTTTTCGGACGGACGATTTCGAGAAAACCAAAAAGAAGATGAGGAGGATGAAGAACCGAATGGACTCTATCGCTCAAAATTGCCGTGGAACATCAAGTTTGCGCATTCTATTACATACAGTAACTCAAGAGGTGAAGACGATATTAGAAATAATTCCTTGATGGTTTCGGGTGACCTAGATCTAACGCCAAAGTGGGCTGTTGGTTTTTCATCTGGATATGACTTCAAGCAAAAAGGAGTGACCTATACTCAGTTTCGTTTCAATCGAGATTTAGAAAGCTGGAAATTAAATTTCAGCTGGGTTCCTTTTGGGAACAGAAGTTCATGGAGTTTTTTTATTGGAATAAAATCAGGTTTACTTAGTGACTTGAAATATGACAAAAGAAATGAACCAGACAAACGTTTATAATTAAGAAAATCCCTAAAATGAAAAAAATCATAACTACACCCAACGCTCCAGCACCAATTGGTCCTTACAATCAAGCTGTACTCTCTAACGGGGTCCTCTATATGTCTGGACAAATACCATTTGATCCAGTAACAATGGAGCTTGTTGAAGGAGATCTAGTGAAAGAAACCATTCAAGTAATGGAAAACTTAAAAGCTGTTTTAGAAGCTGCTCAAATGACTTTTGAGAACGTAGTGAAAACTTCAATTTTCTTGAGTGACATGAATAACTTTGTTGAAGTAAATGAAGTGTATGCGAAATACTTCAATGACGATACTGCCCCAGCAAGAGAAACCGTAGAAGTAGCAAATCTTCCTAAATTTGTTCGTATTGAAATCTCAATGACTGCAGTAGTCTAGAGCGATTTTTATAGAACTTCTTTTTCCAATAAATCTACGTGGTACTTGACCAATTGATCAATGGGCCGTTTTACAACGCTCCCCATTGTTAACCCAAATTCTTTGAGAATGAAATCAACCTCATCTTTTAGGAAATAAGAAATGGACCCAACGAAGTGAATTGGTACATCTTTTGCGTTATCAAACTGAAACAACTGATGTCTAATGAAACGTCTTAAACCTTCATGAATCATGGTTTGCATATAAGGATCATCTTTGTGGACAATCAAGAATTTTGCAAAACGAGCCAGATAGGTGTTTGGGTTTTCTTTACGGTATAGATTTTCTTTAACCGTATTGGCAGAAAGGTCGAATTCTTTTTCGAATTTTTCAGCAAGGTGCTTGGGCATTTCGTTGAAATAATACCCCCTTATAAGCTGTTTCCCATAAAAATTACCACTAGCCTCATCCATAAGAATATATCCTAGAGAGGTAATGTATTGATGCACCAGATGACCATCAAAGTAACTGCAATTAGATCCAGTGCCTAAAATACAAACTATAGAAGGAACACCTATCGCTGCAGATGCATATACTGCAGCGTAAGTGTCTTCTTTAATATTAAAAGAGCAATTAGTAAATATCTCCTCAAAGACTTTATTAATTCTCTTGGTTGTTGATTCTATTCCACATCCTGCACCATAGAAAAAAAGCTTAGTCACTTTTTTTCTATTTTGGTACAAATCATAATTATTGATGATTCGTTCCGTTAGTATTGCAGATGAAAGAACTTGGGGGTTCAGTCCTAAGGTTTGAGTAGAGAACAAAACTGTTCCTTTTTCGTCTATGGCAAACCAATCGGTTTTCGTCGACCCACTATCAACAATTAAATACATACTATAAAGCGTTAACGTGTTTCGCTAGGTCAATCAATTTGTTGGAATATCCACACTCATTGTCATACCAAGAAATAATTTTGAAAAAGTTTCCGTTCAATTCAATTCCTGCTTCAGCATCAAAAACAGAAGTACGCGCATCTCCTACAAAATCTTGAGAAACTACAGCTTCATCAGTATAACCTAAAATTCCTTTTAGATCATTTTCAGATGCAGCTTTCATTACTTTTTTAATTTCTTCGTAAGAAGTAGTTTTTGCAACTTTAACTGTTAAATCAACAACAGAAACGTTAGCTGTCGGTACACGGAAAGCCATTCCTGTTAATTTACCTTGTAAAGAAGGAATTACTTTGGTTACAGCTTTAGCAGCACCAGTAGCAGCAGGCATGATATTCAATAATGCACTACGTCCACCTCTAAAGTCTTTTTTAGAAGGACCATCTACCGTAAACTGAGTTGCAGTAGTTGCATGAACCGTTGTCATTAAAGCCTCTTCGATAGTAAAGTTATCGTGTAACACTTTAGCGATAGGCGCCAAACAGTTGGTTGTACATGAAGCGTTAGAAACAATATTTTGATCAGCTGTTGCATCTTTGTGGTTTACTCCCATTACAAACATAGGTGCATCTGCAGACGGAGCAGAAATAACAACTTTTTTAGCTCCAGCAGTAATATGCGTTTGTGCTTTTTCAAGTGTTGTAAAGATACCGGTACATTCAGCAACAACATCTGTTCCAACTGCATCCCATGCAATGTCTTCTGGATTACGCTCAGCAGTAATACGAACGCGGTGTCCATCAACTACTAAATCGTTATCAACAACTTCAATTGTCCCGTCATATGTTCCATGAACAGAATCGTATTTTAATAGATACGCTAAATGTTTAACTTCTAGTAGGTCATTGATTCCTACTACTGTTACATCTGCTTGTTTCATCGCTGAGCGAAATACTAATCGACCGATACGACCAAATCCGTTAATTCCAATTTTTAAAGACATAATTTAATTGTTGTTTTTTGAGTTAATATTAATTCGTTACTGGATTATTATATTGAAAGTATATCGGAAACTTTGATTAAGTTTTCGTTTATTTCAGATTTACCTTTTATTGCTTTTTCTAAGGGAGTGAGGACCATCTTATCGTCGATCACACCAACCATTACATTCGATTTTCCTGCCAATAAGGATTCCACTGCAAAAACGCCCATTCGAGAAGCCAATACACGGTCAAAACAACTTGGCGATCCACCGCGTTGCATATGGCCAAGTACCGAAACTCGAACTTCGTAATAGGGTAGATTTTGTTCTACATAAGAGGCTATTTCAAAAACATTCTTGCCTGTCTTATCTCCTTCTGCAATGACAACGATACTAGATGACTTCCCAGATTTCTCGCTCTTTTTAAGAGACTCGAGTAAACGAGGCAAGCCAAGGTTTTCTTCAGGGATGAGGATTTCCTCTGCTCCTGCTCCGATACCAGAGTTAAGTGCAATATGACCTGCATCCCTCCCCATTACCTCAACAAAAAAGAGGCGGTTATGAGAACTCGCAGTATCTCTAATTTTATCTATGGCTTCGACAACCGTATTAATCGCGGTATCGTAACCAAGTGTATAGCGGGTTCCAAAAATATCATTGTCGATAGTTCCTGGAATACCGATAACTGGGAAATTGTGTTCTTCTTGAAAGATCATGGCTCCAGTAAAAGATCCATCACCACCTATGACAACCAAAGCATCAATACCAGCTTTCTTGAGATTTTCATGAGCAAGCTCGCGTCCCTCAGGAGTTCTAAACTCCAAACAACGTGCAGATCGAATAATTGTTCCACCTTTATTGATGATATTGTTTACACTTCGGGCATTCATCAATTCAAACTCATTATCAATAAGCCCCTGATAACCCTGATGAATAGCATAACACTCAGCACCATAATATACGCTAGCTCGAACAACAGCACGCAATGCAGCGTTCATTCCTGGCGCATCTCCTCCAGAAGTTAAAACAGCTATTTTTTTGGGTTGATTTTTCATGTTTTTTATAAAGATGTAAATTTAATGAAAACACACCACATTTTAGTATTTGAGGCGTGTACATTAGATTTTTGTAACAAAATCGATTTAGTTTTTAAAATATTTTAACCTATTCCAAGTGGACGCAGCAGATCATTCAGGTTTCTTTTCAATAGGTTTCTTACTTTTCTTTGAAATTATTTTTTGAATAAGCCCTTCAAAAGTTTTAAAATCAACTTGATAAGAAAGTCCTACACCTTGAGTATAACCCAAATCGTCACTGATATATCGAAACTCATTTTCTTTATTAAATACTTTTGCCTTTAGCGTGCCTTCTTCATTCAAAATGAAGTCGATCTGAACATCTCCAACAATAAGTGTTTCCTCTACTCCGCCCACTGGAACACCAATTTTACCGTTCAATAAAATTTTATCGCTAATCTGGGTTACAAAAGTAACACCTATACGATCTTGAGATCGAATATCAAGGTCGGGTCGTTCGTCACCTTTTAGGTAGTTCAATCCAAAATTTAGTTTCCCGTCTCCCTCGCCCATTAAAGAACTTAAAACATCGGAGGCCTTTTCATACAAATTATTTGCAATCCCTTGGGTAGAAAAAGAAACATCGCTCACAAAAATACCTTGAGAAAGCAATGAGATTGCCTGTAGTTGCCTTCTTTGTTGATCTGCTAAACGATAATTTATTTCCGAGGCAACAATACCGCTGGTATTAGGGAAATTAATTTCAAATACTGGGTTATCGGGCTTTAGTAGGCTACCTTCTAGCTTAATTAGTACGTTGGTTGGTATTTTTTTGTTGAAATTAGGGTTATCTACTAGTAAAGCTGGATTAGCCCCTCCTGGCACTTCATATACAGCTTCAATATTCATTTGAGCTTCTAGGGGGTCTCCTTCCCAGACAATAGTCCCCCCTTGATTAACATTGAATTTTTTGTCAATTAGTCCAAAGTTTTTGAAATTATAAACACCATCATAAGCAACAAAATCTCCCCACATATTAAACTTTCCATCGATGTTAGTTTCCATCAATAAGTTTCCAGAACCTCGACCCGTTAGCGTGCTTCCAGATACCTGATCGACCACAATCTCTACTTCTGCCTTATTATTTACGTCCAAATCAAAAGTCATTTCGAGTCCCCTGGCAATTGTAATTTCCTGAAGTTTTTCTTCTACTTCATTCGTTGGCTTATTGAAATCTGTCTTAGACAAGAAGTCGATGAATGAAACATCTGCAAGACCTGTGTTTTCTTCCCATGGAATCAAAATCGAAGTACCATCTGCAGTTGAACCATCGACATCAATCATTAAGTTTTTAGTTGGGCCATGAACATGAATATCTCCGTCAAGATAACCCGACCCATAAAATAAAGATCCTTTTTCTTTCAAACGGTTCATCAATACTAATCGCTCTGAATTTATATTCATATCCATTGACCAATCTTTAAAATTGAGATGAGATATGGTTCCTTTCAATAGCCCTTCAGTCTCACGAGTTTGATCAAAAAGGGAAGTAGGTATGAATTTAATTTCCTGTTCAGATAATATAAGCTGAGTCGATTCTTCAACTCCGTATGCCGTATTGGTGAAGGGAATTGTCATATTAAAACCATCGAGTGTCAGATTCCCTGTGTGGGTTAAATTATCCAGAGGGCCCCAAAGGTTAAATTCACCTGTTAAAAGCGATCTTATCTCGGTGATTTTCCCTTTTCCCAAACGAGAAAGGAAAGACATGTCAAAAGAATTCATTTCGATATCCATATCTAAGGTAGTTCGTTTTTCGTGCACAAGAACGCCCCCTGTTACAGATAAGCTTTTAGCTTGATCCTTAATCAGTGTTAACTCATTTCTGTAGGAATTCAAAACGGTATTCCCTGAAGAATTAATCACCAAATCTCCCATTTCAACTTCATTGATAACCAGATCCGATAAGGTCATGTTTAGCAAAGCGTCGTTTCGAAGTGGGGTTTTGTAAAAACTGATATTGGAATCTAAATTCGCTTGTATTTGATAATTATCAGAAGGAGGTAAAAAAGGTTCTACGCCAACATTATTTAAATCTAATTGAAAGTCGAATTCATTTTTCGAACTATACTTTCCAGCAAGTTGTATGCGTTGATCAGAATTTGCAATCGCAATCGGATTAACTTTATAGGCCTGTATTGTTGAATCATACACTATTTGATTACCAATCGTTCGCTCTAGTTCCCAAACGATAGTATCGCTTTTAAGATTGAATTCACTGATGTCGATTATCGTTGAAGTTTTATCTTGAGTATAACTAAAGTTTGCTTCAAACATATTCGATTCTTTAGTTCCTAAAATACCTTCTAATCGAATTTGATTTTTTTTATTTTTAGGAGATGAAATCAGAAAGAGATCATTTGTTTCTAATGCTCCAATCCGAATTTGATCCGCAGACATGAAGCTTGTATAGATTGGATTATTAGAATCTGTTTCAAAGTGTAAGCCTTTAAATTTATATTTTTTAAACAACAAGATGGGTATATCAAAAACTACAGCAGTTTCTTTTACATCGGAACTGATTATACCAGAAAGGAAAAAATCATCTGGAGTTGATAAATTAGGGAATAACGCTTCTGTTAATTTTGATTTCATCTGCACATCAAATCCAAAAAACTGTTTTGGAATTATCAACTTAGTTGTCTTTACAAACAGAAAATCATCTATCATCCCTCTAATTAAGGTTGCAAAATTGTTATATCTAAAGTCTCCCTCGATCAGCAGATTAATTGCATCAGAATCTTGAATAACAATTGATTTTATGGTCCCAACTGATTGGGCACTTAAGTTCAAGTCCTTGAATTGAATTTGCTCGCTATTACTTGTAATTATCGGAGCTCCTAATTCAAAAATAAATTGATCTTCAACTGCAGTGTTTTTACTTTTTTTCAATCTAATGCTAGAAGATAATGTAATGTCGCTATTCACATCTGCCAGTCCGAAACTCGAAAGATTAAGGGACTTTAAATCTCCATTTACCTCCAGAGACTCATTCGCATGATTAAAAGCAATTTCAATATCGAAAAGATGACGACTTTCCATAGAGCCTAATGAAACTCTAGTGAATTCATTTTTATGTCTTGCTAAGAAGTTAAGGTTCTCGAAGGTGTTTTCTCCAATTTCAAGTTGATTAATTAAACCTTTAGAGTCCATTAAAGTAACCTTACTTTTATCTATAATACCGTTAATCGATAAAGAAGCTGTTCCCTTTATCGGTGTCTTTTGATTTAATAATGTTCCGAGGTCGAAGGAGTTAACATCCAAAGCAACT
>PXYQ01000036.1 GCA_003023645.1 Candidatus Arcticimaribacter sp.
TGCTATATCAATCGTAGAGCGGCTTCATCTTTTTACAAAACAAGCAAGTATTGATTTTCAAATCGACACACCCAAAGTCATGCACACACAAAACAAAGCACTGGCTCAATGGACTAAAGAGTTGAATATTAAGGATGAACCCCACATAACTTTAATTGACAACCTCCACCTACAACGAGATGCATGGGACGCTTTTAGAAACTCATCTGGCTACGTAGTTTTAGACTTTTATTTTTATGGAATTATAATCCACAGGCCACAACAAACGGCAGAAACATTTTTTCTAAAGGTTTTTTAAATTAACTCTTTTAAATCGAGTAATTTTACAGAGATGAATGATAGTATCTTAAAACTTATTGGTCTGATAATCGGTTATCTTATTATTAAAAATTTCCTTTTCAAGAAAAAGAAGGGTAAAAAGTTAAGCTTTCGAAGACGCTATGATTTAAGAAAAAAGGAAATGACCAATGAAGAAAATTAAGGTATATACTAAAACAGGAGATAATGGTACAACAGGATTGTTTTCTGGACAACGAGTACCCAAGCACCATGTGCGCATCAAAGCCTATGGTACTATTGACGAGCTGAACAGTTGGCTTGGACTCATCCGAAGTGAAAAAATTAATCCGGAGCAAGCGGAAGAACTGATCAAGATTCAACATGATCTCATGTATATTGGATCTGAATTGGCCAATGAAGGTGAACAATCGTCGGCAATTGGAATCGAAACAATCGATGAAGATGCAGTTTCATTATTAGAAAACTGGATTGATCGCATGACGGATGAGTTGCCTCCACTAAAGAATTTTGTGATTCCAGGAGGCCATATAAATGTTTCTAATGCACATTTAGCCCGCTGTGTTTGCAGAAGAGCTGAGCGTTTTATCACTGAACTGAATACAATAACAGAAACCAATCCCGTTATTGTTTTTTACATCAACCGACTTTCGGACTATTTGTTCACATTGGCCCGAAAATTCGCTTTTGATTATGAAATTGAAGAAATAAAGTGGACTCCACGACAAAAAAAATAGATTTTGCTTGTCGGTATGGTATAAAAATTTATTTTTGCAAAAAATAAATTTCATGTATTGGACATTAGAACTAGCTTCCTACCTCAGTGATGCCCCCTGGCCTGCATCAAAAGACGAATTAATTGACTTTTCAATTAGAACTGGAGCGCCATTAGAAGTTGTAGAGAATTTACAATCTATGGAAGACGAAGGAGATGTTTATGAATCAATTGAAGAGATTTGGCCTGATTTCCCTTCAGATGAAGATTATCTCTGGAATGAAGACGAATACTAAATAACTATCCACATAAAGTCTCCTCGGAGGCTTTTTTTTTACTTAAATTTGATTGCTTAATTTAGAGTCCCTATGAGTATTTTAAATACAATATTAAAAACCTTCGTCGGCGATAAGTCGAAAAAAGATATCCGTGCGATCCAACACTTAGTGGATCAAATCAATAAACATCAACTTGAATTCGAAGGTATTTCGAATGATGAATTGCGTGAGAAAACTGCTGTTTTCAAAGCAAAAATTATTGAAACACGTAAATCTATAGATCAACAAATCAGTGAATTAAACGCTCAACTCCAGGGTTTAGCAGATATCGATCAACGGGAAGACATTTACAATCAAATTGACGCCTTAGAAGCTGAAGCATTGGTGGTAACTGAAGCTTGTCTGGATGAAATTCTTCCAGAAGCATTTGCGGTTGTCAAAGAAACCGCAAGACGTTTTGTTCACAACACCCAATTACGCGTAAAAGCCTCTCCTCGTGACCGTGAGTTTGCACAGGACAAAGGATATGTAGTTCTTGAAGGTGACGACGCAATCTGGGCAAATAGCTGGGATGCTGCTGGAAAACCCATCACTTGGGATATGATTCACTATGATGTTCAGTTGATTGGAGGGATTACATTACACCAAGGGAAAATTGCAGAAATGCAAACTGGAGAAGGGAAAACACTAGTTGCAACCCTTCCAGTTTACTTGAATGCCCTAGCTGGAAAAGGAGTGCATCTTGTTACAGTTAACGACTATCTAGCCAAACGAGATAGCGCATGGATGGCACCTTTATTTGAGTTTCATGGAATGACAATTGACTGTATTGATCATCATCCGTCTAACAGTGCAGAACGAAGAGCAGCTTATCTAGCCGATATTACTTACGGAACCAATAATGAATTTGGATTTGATTATCTGCGTGATAATATGTCGCACACACCCGAAGATTTGGTTCAACGAAAGCATCATTATGCCATCGTAGATGAAGTAGATTCAGTTTTAGTAGATGACGCTAGAACTCCGCTGATCATTTCTGGTCCGGTACCACAGGGTGATCGACATGAGTTTGATCAATTACGCCCTAAGGTTGCAGATTTATTTACAAAACAAAAAACCTTGCTTGCTTCTGTATTAGTCGAAGCTAAAAAGAAAATAACAGCAGGAGACACAACTGAGGGTGCTATACTATTACTAAGAGCCTACAGGGGTTTACCAAAAAACAAAGCATTAATTAAGTTTCTGAGCGAAGAGGGAATTAAACAATTACTTCAAAAAACAGAAAACACCTATATGCAAGACAACAATAGAGAAATGCACATCATTGATGCTGATCTCTATTTTGTTATTGATGAAAAAAATAACCAAGTAGACCTTACTGAAAAAGGAGTAGAATACCTTTCTGAAAGTGTGCAAGAGGATAATTTCTTTGTTCTACCGGACATCGGAATGGAGATTGCTAAAATTGAAAAATCGGGATTAGGTTCTGAAGAAGAAGCTGCTCAAAAAGAAGTTCTTTTTAAAGATTTTGGAATTAAAAGTGAACGTATCCACACCATGACACAGCTTTTCAAAGCATATACTCTTTTTGAAAAAGACACAGAGTATGTTGTAATGGAAAATAAAGTTATGATCGTCGATGAACAGACTGGTCGTATTATGGACGGAAGACGATATTCGGACGGTTTACACCAAGCAATTGAAGCAAAAGAAGATGTTAAGATTGAAGCTGCTACCCAAACTTTTGCAACAGTAACACTTCAAAACTATTTCAGAATGTACCACAAGCTTTCTGGAATGACTGGAACAGCGGTAACTGAAGCTGGTGAATTCTGGGAAATATACAAACTCGATGTAGTTGAAATTCCAACCAATCGACCCATCGATCGAAAGGATGAAGATGACCTTATTTACAAAACTAAAAGAGAAAAATATAATGCTGTAATTGAAGAGGTAACCAAGCTTTCTGAAGCTGGGAGACCTGTTTTAATCGGAACTACATCGGTTGAAATCTCTGAATTACTGAGTAAAATGTTACACCTAAGAAAGGTAAAGCACAACGTTCTTAATGCCAAACTACACAAGAAAGAAGCTGATATTGTTGCTGAAGCTGGAAACCCAGGAATCGTTACTATCGCAACCAATATGGCGGGTCGTGGAACAGATATCAAGCTATCAGATGAAGTAAAAGCATCGGGCGGGCTTGCAATTGTAGGTACAGAGCGACACGATTCAAGACGAGTAGACAGACAGTTACGTGGACGTTCTGGAAGACAAGGAGATCCTGGAAGCTCTCAATTCTTTGTTTCGCTTGAAGACAACCTTATGCGTCTATTTGGATCCGATCGTGTAGCCAAAGTAATGGACAGAATGGGTCTTGAAGAAGGTGAAGTTATTCAGCATTCTATGATGACAAAATCTATTGAGCGCGCCCAAAAGAAAGTTGAAGAGAACAACTTCGGGATTCGTAAACGTCTCTTGGAGTATGATGATGTAATGAATGCGCAGCGTGAAGTTATTTACAAACGCAGAAAACATGCCCTTCGTGGAGATCGTTTGAAAGTTGATATCGCCAACATGCTCTTCGAAGTATGCGAAGAAATTGCTATCAACAACAAGCAGTCCGATGATTTTAAAAACTTTGAGTTTGAAATTATCAGCAACTTTTCTATCACTGCTCCGGTCTTAGAGGATGAATTTTCTTCAATGACCGAGAGAGAATTAACGGATAAATTATACGAAACTGTTCATCAATACTACCAACAAAAAACAGAAATCAACGCTACACTTACCTTTCCGGTAATCAAGCAAGTGTTCGAAAATCCAAATAATAAGTACGAAAAAATTGTAGTTCCTTTTACCGATGGCACCAAAACACTGAACGTTGTAACGCACTTAGAAACTGCTTACAACACCAAAGGTAAAAACCTGATTGAAGATTTTGAACGCAACATCACCTTGGCTTTAATAGATGAAACCTGGAAAAACCATTTACGTAAAATGGATGAACTCAAGCAATCAGTTCAACTTGCAGTACACGAACAAAAAGATCCTTTACTGATTTATAAATTTGAGGCCTTTGAATTGTTCCGTGGAATGATGGGGCGTTTGAATAAAGAAGTTCTTTCCTTTTTACTGAAAGGTTCTATTCCAACAAACAGTAATTCTGGAATTCAGGAAGCCAAAAGACCCAACCGAAAAGAGAAGCTAAAAACCAGCAAGGATGATGTTTTAAACACCGAAGAATTAGCTGCAAAAAGCCGTTCTATAGGCGCAGGTGCTGGTCAACGATCCAAACCAACCATTGAAACAGTTGTTCGTGATTTACCCAAAATTGGACGTAATGATCGTGTAACGATTAAGAATGTCCAAAACGGAGAAAGTAAGGAATTAAAATACAAACAAGCTGAGCCGCTTATTTCTAGCGGTCAATGGGTGTTGGTAGGAAAAAATTAATTTGTACTTTTAAAGTATAACATATTTTATGGAACAGTATGCAGCAGTACTTTTATGGGCAATCCCAGGTTTTCTTGTTTTTATAATTATAGAGATAGTATACGGTCATTTTAAAAATAAACAGACCTATACCTTCATGGATACACTCGCAAGCCTTAGTTCGGGAATGACCAATACTCTTAAAGAGGCTTTAGGTGTCGTGTTAGTCGTCATATCGTATCCCTTTATTTTGGACTATTTAGCTGTAATTGAATTAGAAAATTCTCTAAGCCTATATTTCATTGCTTTCATTTGTATTGATTTTGCCAGCTATTGGAATCACCGACTGAATCATAAGATTAATGTTTTTTGGAACATACACGTCATTCATCATAGTAGTGAAGAGTTTAATTTAGCTTGCGCCCTGCGTCAAAGCATTTCAGGTTTGCTTGGTTATGGTGCATTATTCTTAATTCCTGCAGCGATTCTGGGCGTACCTGCATCTGTCATTAGTATTTTAGTTCCGCTACATCTGTTTGGACAATTTTGGTATCATACCCGCCACATTGGTAAATTAGGATGGCTCGAATATATTTTAGTAACTCCATCGCAACATCGTGTACATCACGCAATAAACCCAATTTATATTGACAAAAACTTATCTGCAATTTTTTGTGTATGGGATCGAATGTTCGGAACCTTCCAAGAAGAGCTGGACGATGAAATTCCAGTATATGGTGTATTAAAACCTGTTCAAACGTGGAACCCTATTTGGATAAATTTTCAACACTTCTGGGCTATTTTTTGTGACGCTTGGTATGCCAAACGATGGGTAGACAAACTAAGAATATGGTTTATGCCAACTGGATGGAGACCCAACGATGTAGCAGAGCGTTTTCCTCGATCGATAACAGAAGATGTGTATAACATCGAAAAATACAATCCACAATATACATTTACCCAAAAAGCTATAGGGGTATTTCATTTTGTTGCAATCAACATCATGATATTTTATTTTCTTTCTAATTTTGGAGAACTCAGTGTACAATTTCGATTAATTTTTGGCTTAATAATTTTCGCAAGTATTTTTGGCTTTACCTCGCTAATGGATCTACATTCTTGGGCTATAAAGTTCCAAATATTCACAGGTTGTATTGGGTTATTACTTCTTTGGATTCCAAATGCACAACCCCTCTTTGCTGAACTTTTTACCTTACAAATAGGGTTAACCGTTTATTTTGCTTTTAGCTTAATATTTACGTATTGGAATATGGCAGCAGTGCCATCTCAACCACAAAACACATAACCATATGCCGGTTGATTGTTTGATCCTTGGTCCTGCTTATCCCTACCGTGGAGGAATTGCAGACACGAATCATGCATTTGCAACAGAATTAGTTAATCAAAATATCACGTTAGAAGTTTGGACGTTTACCGCATTATATCCTGATTTCTTATTCCCTGGAACATCTCAATTCGATGTTAATGAACAATCGTTCCCTTTTGCTATTCACCGAAAAATACATGCTTACAATCCCTTTGGGTGGGCAGCAATTGCAAAAGAAATCAATACATTAAAACCAAAAAGAGTAGTTTTTCGGTATTGGACTCCCCTCTTGGCTTTAGCATGGGGAACTATTGCAAAAAAACTGAAACCAGAAATTAATACAATAGCTCTTATTGATAATTGGAAAGCACACGAACCCAAACCATGGGACAGGAGCTTGAATCATTATTTTTCGAGTAAAATAAATCAAATAACTACCTTATCGGAAGCTGTTTACTCTGATATAATTGCAGATGTAAATCTTCCTGTTAACAAAGGTTTTCATCCCATAAATCAAGATTTACCCAAAGTAATCTCTAAGGCTGAAGCACGGAAAAAGCTTGGGCTTTCAAGTGAAGTACCCGTGGTATTGTTTTTCGGATTGGTTCGACAATACAAAGGCTTGGATCTTTTAATAGATGCATTTGCTCAAGATTCTTTGGCAAACTCTAAAACAGAATTAATCATCGTAGGGGAGTTTTATGATAAAATTGAGCCCTATAGAAAACAAATAAAAATACTTGACCTTGTCTCACGTGTTCGTATTGTAAATGAATTTGTTTCTTTTGACGTTGCTCGTGATTATTTCTGTGCTACCGACATTGTTGCTCAACCATACAAAACAGCAACTCAGAGTGGTGTTACTCCCCTAGCCTATCATTACGAGGCTCCATTAGTCGTAACTGACATAGCTGGGCTTAGAATGCCTATACAAGCGGATGAAACTGGAAGGGTCTGTGAAAAGAACGCTGTAAGTTTAGCACAAGCAATCAAAGAACTTTTATCGATTGAAGCACAAGCATTGGCTAAAGCTAATTTAAAGAAAACTAAAAAGAATTACAGTTGGAAGGCATTTGTGCAGCAATGGCTTTCCTTTACAACTGAATAAGTTACACTTCATTATTCTTAAAAAAGTAGCTTCAGCCAATATGTAGTGATTTTTTTTGTAGTTTCATAATATTAAAATCCACCCCAATAACCTAATCAGTAACTTTAACCTACACGTATGGAATTTCTCTTTCAAATAATACTCATTGTTCATATTATTGCTGGATCATTGGGTCTCTTAACTGGGACAATCAATATTCTACAAAAAAAAGGAGGTAAACGACATCGACAAATTGGCCGGCTGTTTGTTTTCTTTATGGTAACTGCTGGAATTTCTTCAATAATACTAGCGATTCTTCATCCGAACAACTTTTTACTCATTGTTGGAATTTTCACAATCTACTTGGTTGGTACTGGCGATCGGTATATGCGACTACGCTTATTAGGCAAAGGGCAAAAACCTGCTTTTACCGATTGGTTTCTCAGCTTGGGAATGCTCCTCAGTGGTATTTGTTTTGTTGGATGGGGGTCCTATATGATTTACAATTCCGCTAACTTCGGAATAGTCTTAGTTTCCTTTGGATTGATTGGGTTGAGCAATGTAAGAAATGATTTTAAAAATTATGCTGGCCGTTCAAAAAAGAAAAAATACTGGATGCTGGTTCATATTGGAAGAATGATGGGCGGATACACAGCCTCATTGACAGCTTTTATTGTTGTCAACGCTCAATACTACCCTTTTGAAGTTCCTTCGCTTGTTATTTGGTTAGGCCCAGCTGTATTACTAACTCCTTTTTCTGTCTATTGGAGTAAACCTTATAAATAATTGATTATGCTGTTAATGAAAGAACATTGCGAAAACTGCCAAAAAGTTTTAAAACAAGACAGTACAGAAGCTATGATTTGCTCCTATGAATGCACCTATTGCAAAGAATGTGTGGAAACTGTATTAAACAAAATATGTCCTAATTGTGCTGGTGATTTTGAACCAAGACCTACACGAGTTTCTAAATAACGTTAAGAGCACTTTAACGAGTAAAACGATGGCTTACGACACATACTTAGCAGAACGAATACGCCAGGTTTTTAGCGATCAAAGATGCACTGTTATTGAAAAAAAAATGATGGGAGGTCTTTGTTTTATGCTAAATAATAAAATGTGTTGTGGCATTCATTTCAGTAAAAAAAAAGCTATTGATTTACTAATGGTTCGTATTGGTGAAGAAATGGCACAAAAAGTTTCATCTCGAGAAGGATGCTTACCAATGGATTTTACTGGCCGTCCGATGAAAGGGTATATCTTTGTTGAACCAAACGGTTATGATCTGGATGAAGATTTAAACTTTTGGATCGATCTTTGTATTGCCTTTAATCCAATGGCTAAAGCCAGTAAAAAACGTAAAAAATAATTTATAAAAAGAGTTTATGAAAAGTGTATTTACCCTCATTAGTTTCCTGATTTTCCAAACTTGTATATCCAGCAGTTCTAAGCCAATTGATCACGATGAATCCCTTTGGTCACCGCCACAAACAACACAAAAAGGATTAAAAAAAGCTTATTTTGCTAGCGGATGTTTTTGGTGTGTTGAAGCAATTTATGAAAGCGTAGCTGGTGTTCACGAAGCATACTCTGGTTATTCTGGAGGAGAAACAAAGAATCCTAATTACAATCAGATTGGAACAGGAAGAACTGGTCATGCAGAAGCTGTAGAAGTTTTATATGACCCTAGTGTTGTTTCTTTTGGAACATTGGTGCAAGTTTTTTTCGGTTCACATGACCCAACTACTCCAAACAGACAAGGTCCCGATCGCGGATCCCAATACCGTTCAGTAGCCTTTTATAACGATGCAAGTGAACGTGAAATTATTCAGGATTACATTGCCTTATTAGTAGAGAAAGAAGTGTTTTCGAATGAAATTGTAACAGAGGTAAAGCCTTTAGAAAAATTCTATTATGCGGAGGACTACCATCAAAATTACGAACGATTAAACCCAAATAACCCATATGTACAACAAGTTTCAATTCCGCGATTGAGAAGGTTCCAAAAATCGTATCCAGAGTTATTAAAAAAAGAAAAACACTAGTTCTTGAAAGAAATAGTCCTAACAAATCGAGACCTTAAAGTAATAATCCTCCCCTATGGTGGGATAATTAAGGAACTATGGTATCAAGGGACTAATGTTGTCGTTGGAAAAAAAAATGCAGAAGAATACCTAGAGAACCCATGGTATATGGGTGCTTGTATCGGACGCTATGCTGGAAGACTTGCTTCTGGATATTCCATTGTCCAAGATCAATATACTCATAAAAAAGAGAATGCTATACAACTTCATGGAGGAACACATGGATGGGACAAAGCTGTTTGGAAAATATATGATTTGTACCATGGAACTGTTCCGCATGTTGTCTTAGAATACGAATGTTTAGAAAAAGACAGTGGCCATCCTGGTGACGTAAATGTATCACTCAAATACAGTTTACATGGAAATACACTCATGATAGAATATAAAGCAAAAACCACTAGACCAACTCCCATCAACATCACTAACCACAGTTATTTTAATTTAAGTGGTGCTCCAAATTTAGGAGATCATGAATTGATGATTCTGTCAGATGAGGTTTTAGAATTAGATAATAACCTGCTTCCAACTGGGGTAATTAATACGGTTAAAAAAACAGACTTTGATCGGAATTTGTCACGTCCAGTAGGATCATCTCGCTACGATGACTGTTTTGTTCTTCGAGAGAAAGAAGCAATAAATGTGCGATTAAAAGCGAATAGCACAAAAATTCAAATGGATATAATCACGGATCAGCCCGGCTTGGTTGTTTTTAATCCGAAAGAACTTAATGGAATATGCTTCGAAGCTCAGAAGTTTCCTAATGCACCTAACATCCCTCACTTTCCAAACACAATAGTAAGACCAGAAGAAAAATACACTCAAAAAACGCAGTTTATTTTATCAAAGTTTTAGGGTAGCATTTAAAAATATTCTTTGAAATATACGAGTGCTAATCCAATAAAAGCAAAGCGCCCAAAGGGTTCCAAAAACAGCTCCAGACACAATGTCTAAAGGAAAATGGACTCCAACATAAACTCGACTATAAGCGATACAGGCTGCAATAAGAAAAAGTACAAATTTCAGTTTTGGAAAACGAGCGGAAAAAAGAATAGAAAAATATGTGGCTAAAGCAAATGAATTGGAAGCATGACCAGAAAAGTAACTGTATAGGCCTCCGCAGCCGCTTTTAACAAGTCGCATTACATCTTGCACTTCTAGATTGTGACAAGGACGTAAGCGTTCAAAACCGTTTTTAAATACATTGGTAATCTGATCAGTAACCAAGATTAAAGCTCCAACACTTAAAAGCAAAAAAAGAGTTTGTTTCATCCCTTTAAAGCGGTAAAACCAAAACAACAAAACCAGATACACAGCAAAGTTAGTAGCTTTATGGGTCATAAGCATCCAGAAAGGATCAAAGAAAGATGTTCCTAATCCGTTGAGGAAAAGAAATAAAGCAATATCCCATTCTAAAAGTTGATCCAACATTATTCTAAAGATTCAATTTCAGTATCGAAGAATGCCAATGCCTCTTCAATCAATTCTTCCGTTATTTTCTCAAGTTCATCTTGGTCTTCTTTTCCAAATTCTTCTAACCATAAAATCTCATCATTCGAAACGTTTAAGAGAAAACGTGGGTACTCGGTGTGCAATACAAAAATTTCATCTTGTAAAGTTGAACTGTCTGCTATTAAAAACTTTGGTACTTCCATAGTGCGTTATTTAGTTAAAATGAGCTTATTCGTTTGGTATTGAAAACGTAAAAATAGTAAAACTGCTGAACAAGAAAGACCTGTTAACAAACCAATCCAAATCCCGGTTGCTTCTAAGGGAGTGTAGAAGGCTAGATAATACGAAACTGGAAAGCCGATAATCCAATATGAAATAAAGATTAAGGTCGTTGGAATATTGACATCTTGCAAGCCTCGTAAAGCACCCAAAACTACTACTTGAAGGCCATCTGTGATTTGAAAAAAACCAGATACAACTAATAAAGATGCTGCAATAGCGATTACTTCTAATGTATCCGGAGAAGTGAGGGCACCTTTGTTTTCCAGGTAAATCCAAGGCAAGTCATTACTGAAAATCAAGTAAAAAGCGCAAAAGAATACGTCGATAATAATAATTAATAAGAAAATTGAAAAAGCAATGCGTTTCAATTCTTTAAAATCTTTCTTACCATACTGATTACCTACTCGAATCATTGCTGTTGCACTCAGACCCATTGCAACCATAAAGGTCATGGAGGTAAGGTTCAATGCTATTTGATTTGCAGCCTGAGGATTGGTTCCTAAAATACCAGACATCCATACGGCAACAACAAAAAAGGCCACTTCAAAAAACATTTGCAGTGCAGAAGGTAATCCAAGTTTTAATATTTTTTGAATGAGAAAAAGTTTAATCTGAGCAAAGTTGAGCGACAATCTATACTTCTGATATTGCTTATGGTTTTTAACATAAAGAACGATAAAGAGCAGCATCAACAAACGTGAAATAAAGGTTCCGATTGCAGCCCCTTCGACACCTAGTTTCGGGAAACCAAAATGACCAAAGATCAAAAGATAATTCAAAATCACATTAATTCCATTTCCAAATAAGGTAGCATACATTGCTGGACGTGTTAACGAAAGCCCGTCAGAAAACTGTCTAAAGGCTTGAAATATAACCAAAGGAATAAGAGACCCAGCAACCCAATTTAAGTAAGGGAATGCTAAAAAAACAACCTCCTGAGGTTGCCCCATATGAAACATTTGATTTCGTAGGCTGTATACTCCTAAAAACAAAATAACACCAAGGAATATACACAGGAACAAACCGTGTATAAACAATTCTCCTACTCGTTTTGTATCGGAACGTCCGTCTGCTTGAGCAACTAAAGGAGTTAGTGCAGTTGAAAAGCCAATTCCAAGGGACATGGCTATAAAAACAAAACTGCTCCCTAGAGAAACTGAGGCTAATTCTGCTGTACCGAGCTGACCAACCATTATATTATCGATCAATTGCACAACGGTGTGGCCTAGTAGGCCTAATATTACTGGAAAAGCTAAACTGAGGTTTTTTCTAAACTCTTGTGTATATAATTTCAATAGGGTGTACGTTAAAGACTAAAATAGTCTATCAGATAAACAAGAGAGGCCATAGTAGCTGCACCCAATTCTAATTCTCTTTTATTAATAGCATCGAAGGTGTCATTTGCTGCGTGGTGATAATCAAAATAACGTTGAGAATCTGGACGCAGACCAGCAAGTACGTTGGCATCAGTTTTTAGGTGACCTACATCAGCGCCACTCCCTCCTTTTACAAACAGATGGATTAAATAAGGCTCGAAATAAGGTTCCCAACTCTGGATAACTGCAAGTTTTTCGGGCGTACTATCAATAGAAAAACCTCTGGGTGTAAAACCACCTGCATCAGATTCTAAAGCAAAAACATGATTCTCTTTATTTGATTTTGCAACTGCTGCATATTCGGTTGCTCCGCGCATTCCATTCTCTTCATTCATAAAAAGAACCACACGAAGGGTACGTTTGGGCTGGTATCCTATGGTTTTGAACAAGCGCAATACTTCCATGGATTGTACAACTCCTGCACCATCGTCATGAGCACCATCGCCGAGATCCCAAGAGTCTAAATGTCCACCAACAACCATAATTTCATCTGGTTTTTCGGAACCTGTAATTTCTCCAACAACATTGTACGATTGAACATCGGGTAAATTTTTACAATTCTGCTTTAAGTAAAAACTAAGTTTTGGATTCAAAGCCAACATAGAACTTAATAATTCAGCTCCATTGGTGCTTATAGCTGAGGCTGGAATTCTTTTACGAATAGACAGTTTGCCGTAGCTCATTGATCCTGTGTGAGGAAAATCATCTAATCTTAAGTTAACTGAACGAACAATAACAGCAACAGCTCCAAGACGAGCAGCTTCTTCTGCACCCGAATAACGCTGATCAACACAACCTGAGTAGGCATTAAATGTGTTTATAAGATCTGCTTGCATTGGTCTGTTGAAAAAAACAATTTTGCCTTCAACTTCTTTTTTACCTAATTTTTTCAACGCTTCAAAATCTTGTACTTCAATAACCTCAGCTCGAATTCCAGCTAGTGGTGTTGCAACAGAACCTCCCAAAGCACATACGGGTACGTTTATCGTATTCCCAGGACTGGTTTCAATATGTGCATATTCAAATGTTCCTCTGATCCATTTAGGTACCATAACAGGTTGTAACCAAACACGGTCTAAGCCAAGGGCGTCTAGTTCTTCTTTTCCCCATTCAACAGCGCGTTCTGCGTTTAATGATCCTGATAATCTTCCCCCAATTTGATTGGATAAATGTTCCAACCAAGGATAGCTCTGCCCATTCAGAAGAGCGGTTGAATAAATGGACTTTATTTGATCTTCAACTTGAACGTCTTGTTGTGCATGAAGCATCCCAAACGTTAGTAGCAATAACAAACTTATTTTTTTCATAATATATTATTTTGGCGCAAATTGCACAATGTTCTTTTTGGTTATGGGATCATCTCCTAAGATCATAAGTCGTTCGATGACGTTTCGTAATTCTCTTACATTACCCGACCATGGATACTGTTTCAGTAAATTCATCGCAGCTGACTCAATTTTTTTAATTGGCATTCCATCTTTTTTGGCTATTTCTGCAATGAAGTGATCCGCGAGCAAAGGTATATCATCTGTTCGTTCAGCCAATGAAGGAACCTCAATTAAAATAACGGCAAGTCGATGATATAAATCTTCTCTAAAACGGCCTTCCTCAATCTCTTTTTTTAAGTCTTTATTTGTTGCCGCTAGAATTCGAACATCGACAGCAATATCTTTATCACTCCCTACACGTTGCACTTTACTTTCCTGTAAAGCTCGCAGTACTTTGGCTTGAGCACTAAGGCTTAAATCACCTATTTCGTCTAAGAAGAGCGTCCCTTGTGACGCCGCTTCAAACTTCCCCTTTCTGTCTTTGATAGCAGATGTAAATGCCCCCTTAAGGTGTCCAAACAGTTCACTTTCTATTAGTTCCGAAGGAATGGCAGCACAGTTTACTTCAATCAGAGGAAACTGGTGTCTATCGCTTTTTTGATGAATCTGATGAGCGACAAGTTCTTTTCCAGTTCCGTTGGGACCTGTGATTAAAATTCGAGCTTGCGTTGGTGCAACCTTGTCAATCAATTCAAGTACTTTCTTTATTGGAGTAGCCTCGCCTATGATATCGTACTTTTTTGCAATCTTCTTTTTCAAACGCACATTCTCCTTGATCAAATGCTTGCTCGCAATTGCATTTCGTACCGATATTAAAAGACGGTTCAAATCGGGCGGCTTTGGAATAAAATCATAGGCGCCAACTTTCATTGCATGAACAGCAGTCTCGACATTTCCATGACCAGTCAGCATGATAAAAGGAGTCGATATACCTGATTTTTTTGCTTGTTCTAAAACTTCAAGACCATCCATTTTCGGCATCTTGATGTCACATAAAATAAGATCAAATTCTTCGTCATTGATGAGTTTAATACCTTGCTTTCCATCTACAGCCTCAGACAGAACAAATTCATTGTTCTCTTCGGTTAAAATTTTCACTAGGACGCGACGAATAGGTTCTTCGTCTTCTATAATTAATATTTTAGTCATCAGTTTGGGGTTCTACTTGGTTAAGCCATACGGTTCTTTGTGGGAAAGGTATATCGATGGCATTGGTATTAAAAACTTCATAAATTTTATATCGCACATCACTTTTAATCAAATTCGCTGAAAAACTATTATTGAGTGTAAAAGAAAGTTTAAGATCTAAAGCATTATCACCAAAATCGTTAAAAAGGACATCTGGTTTGGGTTCCTGAAGAATTTCAGGAAACTCTTTAGTCAGCTCGATCAATAATTTTTTTACGAGTTTTATATCTGTTCCATATGCCACACCGACACTAACGTACTCTCTTGTCAATGTTCCGTTCTCTGTCCAATTATACAAAATGGATGTTAAGAATTTATGGTTGGGTATAATCAATACTTTATTATCAATGGTAACTGCTCTAGTGGTTCTAAGCGTTATATTTTCTATTTTCCCAACTTGACCATCCAGTTGAATTATATCACCAACATGAACTGTCTGATCGGCTATAATGAATACTCCAGAAATGATATCTTGAATAAACGTTTGTAATGCTAGACCAACACCAACTAATAAAGCTGCAGAAGCTGCAAAAATAGCAGTAACATTTACTCCGATGTTATCAAAAGTGATTAAGATAACAATGACATAAACAAAGTAGTTGAAGAAAGAGAAAATACTTTGAAAAGTAAATTGAGCTTGTTTGTTTAATGTACGCTGTACCAGTCGACGTACCAATTTCAAAAAATAACGTGTAGAAACAAATACAATTAAGATGATAAGAAGCGATTTCACAGAAAAAGAAATCGAAGAACCAAAGTTAAAATTGTAATTAAAAAAATCTAGAAATTGCTGCATGAACTATGATTAATAAACTCAAATATAAAACAAAAAATAGGGCTAAAAACAAAACCCACCCTTAAAAAGGATGGGAAAAATTGTGTGAAAAAGATACAATCCTAAAAAGGGTCATAGTCCAAAACACACGATTATGTTGTTAAAATAAATTAGGCAAACATATCTTTCACCTTTTCAAAGAATGATTTATCTGATTTCTCAGGTTTAGGAATGAAATTTTCATCTTCCATCATTTTTTGAAAAAATTGTTTTTGCTCTCGGTTTAATGTTTTTGGAGTCCAAACATTAATATGAACTAATAAATCACCCTGACCGTAGCGATTAACATCAGGCAGTCCTTTTCCACGTAAACGGAGGGTTTTCCCTGATTGTATTCCAGATTCTAATTTGATGCGAACCTTCCCTTCCAAAAGATCAAATTCCTTTGAAACACCCAGAGTAGCCTCAGATATTGAAATGTACAAATCGTAATGAATATGATTTCCTTCACGCATAAAACGATCATGAGCGTGTTCTTCTATCAAGACAATTAAATCGCCTGAAACTCCGTTACCCGGAGCTGCATTCCCTTTACCAGAAACCTTCAACTGCATCCCATCTTCAACTCCAGCTGGAATTTGAATAGAAACGGTTTCTTCCTCTTGAATCATTCCTTGAGCATCACTGCCTTGAGGTCTATTCGAAATTGACTGACCAGATCCAGAACAAGAAGGGCAGGTTACTGCAGTTTGCATTCGACCCAAAATAGTATTCGTGATTCGTACGGTCTGACCTGATCCTTTACAAGAAGCACAGGTGCTATAAGAAACTCCCTTAGCCTGAACTTTACGTTTTACTTTTGCTTTCTTTTCTACACCCGCTGCAATTTCTTCTAGTGTTAGTTTTACACGGATTCTTAGGTTACTACCTTTTACTCTACGTTGACCGCCTCCGCCGAAGCCGCCACCAAAACCTCCGCCACCTCCACCGAAAATATCACCAAATTGGCTGAAGATATCATCCATGTTCATTCCGCCACCGCCAAAACCTTGACTTCCGTCAAATGCGCCATGTCCGTATTGGTCGTATTTAGCTTTCTTATCATTGTCACCTAGAATTTCATAAGCCTCAGCAGCATCTTTGAATTTTGCTTCAGCGTTTGAGTCACCTGGATTTTTGTCTGGGTGAAATTCTATAGCTTTTTTACGATATGCTTTTTTAATCTCAGAAGCTGATGCTCCTTTGGAGACTCCTAAAATATCATAATAATCCTGTTTCATATAGTATTTTTTAGATCACTTGCGTGACATCTAATTTATTGCCCAACAACCACCTTTGGGTATCGGAGAATTTTATCACCAAGTTTATAGCCTTTCTCAACTACGTCAATGACTTTTCCTTGCTGATCATCTCCTGCAGGAATTAGTGTAATTGCTTCATGAACTTCTGAATCGAAAGCATCACCGGCTTCAACTGTTACTAAATCCAAGCCTTTTGACTTAAGACCTTCACCAAATTTATTACTGATGAGCTTAAACCCTTCAAATTCAGCAGCATTTTCTGATTTATCAGCTTCTTTTATTGCGCGTTCGAAATCGTCTAAAACAGGCAAAAGACTTACAATAACATCTTGACCGGCGGTCTTAAAGAGTTCAATGCGTTCTTTTGAAGTTCGTTTCTTGAAATTTTCAAATTCAGCAAACAGGCGTAAATATTTATCTTGCTCTTGCTGTAAAGATTCTTTAACAGCAATAAGCTCTTTGGCTTCTTTGGAAGGTCCTTTCTTAGAAGCAGTTTTTTTAGGTGCTCCTTTTTTAGTTGTTTTTTTAGGTTCTTCTGATGTACTCATTAAATTATTTTTCAATTCAAATGCAAAAGTACTGCCAATTCATGGAAATTGTCAAAATGTCACCTCAAAAAATTACAACAAATCTGATAGTGCCTTTTCAAGCGATGGAAATTCATAATCAAAAGCAGTATCTATAACTTTTTGTGCGCTCACATATTGACTATTCAAAACTAGAGTACTCATTTCGCCTACCATCATTCGAATCAAAAAACGAGGCAAAGGCGGCATAAAGAATGGTCTTCGTAATCCTTTTGCCAATTGTCTTATGAATTCTGTTTGTGTAACCACCTCAGGAGCTACTGCATTGTATACTCCTTCCCATTGTTGGCTTGACGCTTCTAAGAAAAGTTTAGACAAATCGGAAACATGAATCCACGATTGCCATTGTTTCCCGGAGCCAAAAGCTGCACCTAACCCAAATTGTGTAGGGGCTTTTAAAGTCGCCAATACGCCTCCTCCACGGGCTAGAACTAATCCTATTCTTAGCTTAGAGACCTTTATGTTTAAATCCGAAAACT
>PXYQ01000153.1 GCA_003023645.1 Candidatus Arcticimaribacter sp.
AAGTATTGGAAATAGAGGTTGAACTGAAACAAATAGTGGGGAACTTGTCCGTATCAAAAAAATCCGCATTACGCAGATGGTCATCTCTTTCTTCGTTGTCCGTATCTACTGTAGTGGCATCTATACAAGCTTCAATTTTTGATGCACTAAGGTTATTTTATCTAGCACGACAGTTCCTTCCATTCCTTTAAATGTTCCCTCAACTGTGTTTAATGCCATGTTGCTTACCTCAAAACTGATTGAAGAGTTTTCAGTCTTAATGGTCTGAGCAGTAGATGTGAAAATGGCAAGACAGAAGAATACTGCCATAGTTGTTAAATTTCTCATAATAATTTGATTTTAATATTTTGAGACAAAGATGCGCAAGGGTTAAAAGCCTTGCATTAATGTAGATTAAGAAATAATATATGCTATTTTTGTCTTGCGATTTCCCCTCTAAGTTTGCTTAATGCTTCTGGGGTAATTCCTAGATAAGAAGCTATCATTCGTTGTGGAACTCTATTAGTAATTTGTGGATAGGTTTCTAAGAAATGTTCATATCGTAGTTTTGCAGGTGCACTCATTAACATGATTACTCTGCGTTGCAAAACACTAACTCGTTTCAATAGCCTAAAGAATTCCTCTAAGACGGCATCTACTGGAAGTTTTGAAGTGTCTATTGAGTCTTTATTAAAAGCTATTACTTCCGTATCTTCTAAAGCATCTATATGAAGTACAGCTTTAGCATCGTTGGCATAAGATTCTATATCAGAAATAATCCAGCCCTCTGGTGCAAACATAAAAATATGTTCCTTTCCTTTCTCATCAATAGTATAACTGCGTAGCAAGCCTTTCTTTACAATGTAAGACTTCATTGCTTTTTCTCCAGCACGTTGTACGATATCGCGTTTATTGAAACGAATTACTTTGGAATTAGAACTATTTATTATGTTTTCTAAATTATCCAGGACTTCTCTTTTATAGTTAGTAAATCCTAATATACTACTATAGTATTAGGATACCAAATGATGGCATAGAAGTGGATTTGGTAACCCAATTTTTAATTCTACTTAACGATTGTGGTTTGATACCAATATAAGATGCAATAAGTTATTGAGATATCCTTTGAGTTAACGATTTATGATTCTTTATAAAATTTAAATAACGTTCTTAAGGAAGTAAGTTGATTAATAATATTTGTAAACCTGTTTTCTAATATTCATTTTCCAATCTTATCCCCATTTGAAGTTTCCCGATAGAACTTTTACAGATTCTCATAACTTACTATCTTTAATTACTTTAATATTTATTGTTGCACTTTGTTGTGTGCAATGAATGTCTGAAATTAATTAACAAATTCTCCTTCGCTTGAAAAATCTACTATACGCTTTTCGAAATCTCTTTTGATTTGATGTTAAATTGGCGAATTGCTATAACATATTTATAAGTGAATCGTACATTTTTAGGTATTATTCTTTGTATTTTTTAATTATTGCCAACGGTTTGTATATGAAAAGTAGCGGATTTTACGCACTAATTTTTCGGATTAAAACTGACCTTAAATTTATAAAATTCATTTTCGTTAAGGCACCAAAACCGCTATTTTTTATATACGTTGTTGTGTTTTCGTACTTTATTTCCGCAAACTTGCTAGCGTTGGCAAAGACATACTCTTTTGCAATTTTTGGCTTGTGTGTTGGTCGTAGCGAATTGCAAATGTGTATGGCTTTTAGCGTTGGCTTATCCGTTCACAAATATGTGATTCGTAAACAAAGTATGTGGTGCACTCACTAAATTAATGTCAAATTTCAATGAAGGCTCAACTCTCGAACTTGCATTATGAATTCTAAAAGATATTTGCCAACCTTCGTTCAAAGAAACCAATTATGTTGTTGTTGAGTTTTCTTGATAAACAATTTCGATTAATCTTGTCGGCAACTTTAGTTTAGGAATCTTCGCTTTTGGCTTTACTTTCTCAAACGGTAAATTCAAAGTTCCGTGCAAATTGTATGCCTGAATCTCAACTTTCTTGTTGCCTTTAATTACCTTATAAAAATCTTGATTACCTATTAAGTATTGCGCCAAATTTTCCGCTACAATACTCGGATTTTCTTTGTCCAAACGAAGTAGTTCTTTTCTAAAAGCATCTAAAATTGGTAAATACACAACTTTATGCATATTTTCAATTGAAGTCCACTTGGTTGATTTATCTTTTGCTCTCAAATCAGCAAGCATATCAAATATTGTATTGATTTCTTTGAAATAATTATCTGAACAAGAAACACCTAACCATTTTTCTCCAAAATTAATTTTATTCGATAATCTTGAATGTTTAACTGCTCTGTGATTATTCTTTGCTGAAATTCCAATCTCCCATTTTTGCAATGAGCGAATCATTAAAACATCTCTAACATCTCCAGTTTGACCAGCTTGGTCACTTACTAATTCTAAAACTAAAATATCATCTTTACTAATCCCATTTGATAATCTTGGTTCAATGTCAATGAGAAAATTAATAGAAGCACTCGCAGTTATCCTAAACGTATCTTGCTCTGGTTCGCTGAAACTATCAAAAAAGCCTTTTGCTGTTTTGTAAGGTTCGTTTTTTGTAATTGAAACGCTTGTAATTGTTTTTAAGCGTTCGTGAAATTCAAAGAGTAAAGCATATTCGAAAGCTTTACCATTAACTGTTTGACTAGCCATAAATTATGAAAGTGTATTTTCTAATTCCAATTTTTTCTTGGTAACTCGTTTTGGTTTCTTTTTTGCATTCTCAATTTGAGATTTAATACTTATAGCAATATGTTTCGCCAGATTTACAGGAACTGCATTTCCTATCATCTTATATCCAGCAGCAATGTGGTTGTAATGGAAGATGAAATTGTTTGGGAAAGTTTGAATTCTTGCACATTCTCTAACACTTAATCTACGATACAAATCTTCTTGTCCTGGAACAAATACACGAATGTTTTGCTCAATGAATTTCATTTTTGGTGCTTGTGGATGAATTGGTGCGTGTCTTCCACCTGCTTGAATTGTAAAAGATTGTTCGTCCCAACTTCTTACTCTATTTCTTGACATAAACATTGAAGAAAAACCACCTATCATATACTCGTGATTTGGTACTTTACAATTTTCTTTGTTTGTTTTATTTCCTTCCTTTGCAGGAACAACTGAATTTTGCAAATCAGCTATTTTTTGTTCAAGAGTTACTTTTTCTTTCATTGGTTGAGGAAACTGAAATTCAAAATCAAGGTCTTCTCGAATACCAACAAAAAAGACGCGTTTTCTGTCTTGTGGAACATCAAAGTCCGATGCGTTTAATAATTTGAAGGATAATCTGTATCCAGCATTTCTAAACATTTCTTTAATGTTTTTTAAAGCTTCGCTATGTCTTTCCAATAACATTCCACTCACATTTTCGTGAATAAGGGTAGCATTTTCACGAACATACTCT
>PXYQ01000154.1 GCA_003023645.1 Candidatus Arcticimaribacter sp.
ACAAAGTAGTCGACGTAATCAAAAAGTGCATCAAAACAATAGATATAGTCGTCGACAGCATTTTCGTTAGGCGTCAATTTATTCTTTCCAATGTTCCCCCCAATAAGGATGTTCTTGTTTTTCTTTAACCGTTCAACTGCTTCATCTACTCCTAGGTTATTGAATCCCATTCTATTGATAATGGCTTGATCATTTTTTAAACGAAAGAGGCGCTTTTTAGGATTCCCAGCTTGACCTTTGGGCGTTAATGTTCCAATTTCAATAAACCCAAAACCGAAATTTGATAATTCTTTGTACAATTTGGCATCTTTATCAAAACCTGCTGCAAGACCAACTGGATTTTTAAAGGTTAATCCGAATACCTTACGTTCCAAGGCAGGATGATCAATGCAATAGATTTTACGAATTAAAAAAGCTGCTCCAGGGATTTTAGAACCCCAACGAATCATCGCAAAAGAAAAGTGATGAACACTTTCGGGGTCAAAAAGAAAAAGAAATGGTTTTATGAGTAGTTGATACATGAAATCTAAATTTTAACAAAAATAAAAAAACCAACCCGATATGGGTTGGTTTTAGTTGTATTTAAATAAATTGGAGTTGTTCTTTTCTAAGCATTGAGTTTAGCACTCATCTCTAAAGAAATTGAAGAACGTTCCATTTTAATTTTTCCAGCCAAAGTCTCTACAACACAAGTATTGTCTTTATCGTTAAGCTCAGCAATTTTTCCATGAATCCCACTTTTGGTGATCACACGATCTCCTTTTTTGAGACTACTCATGAATACTTTTTCTTTTTTAACTTTTCTTTGTTGTGGTAATATAATAAAGAAAACAAAGATGACGAGCATCAATAATAAAAAAGGTACTTGACTTGAAAATCCTTCCATTGAAGTGGGGTTTAGTTGGTTTGTTGAAGACGAGCAGCTTGTGCAGCTTCACGTTGTTGTTGTTTTACTGGATCAGCAGTAACCATCGCTTTGATACGAATTGTTTCTCTACCAGTATCCGTATTTGTTGTAATTGTAACAGTTTTTTGCTGTAAGTTAGGCTTGTTACTTGAATCGAAGAGTACACGGATTTCGCCAGTTGCACCAGGTGCGATTGGTAAATTCTTAGGATATTCAGGTACTGTACATCCACAGCTACCACGAGCATCTTGAATAATAAGATCTGATTTTCCTGTGTTAGTAAACGTAAATACAGTTTCTACACGAGATCCTTCTTGAATTACTCCAAAATCGTGAATTCCTTTGTCAAATGACATTACCGGAGCATTTGAAATTGCTTTTGAAGCTGATGCCTGAGCAGCAGATGCTGCAGGAGCTGCTGCTTCAGTTACAGCTTTTTTTGTTTCGGTTCCACCGCAAGACACTAATGTTAGTGTAACGATTGCTAAAATTGATAAAAATAGATTTTTCATAGTTATAATTAGTTCATTAAGATTTCAAAATTAAGAAAAAATTTACAATAAACCACGTCCTTGTTTATTCATCCGATTTGTTTTTTCATACTCTTTAACAAGGCTATCCAAAACACCATTGATAAACAAATTACTTTTAGGGGTAGAATACTCCTTTGCAATCTCTAAGTATTCGTTTAATGTAACTTTCGGTGGAATGTTAGAGAAGTAAAACAGTTCGGCTATTGCTAGTTTAATGAGGATTGCATCGAGATTGGCTATACGTTCTGAATCCCAGTTCGGTGTTTTTCCATCCAACTCTTTCTGAAGGTCTTCTTCATTGGCAATGGCCTTTTCAAACAATTCAATTCCGAAATCAATATCTTCTTTATTCTCATTAAAATCAGGAAACTCCAATGAGCTTTGTGAATCTAGATCAACACGTTTCAGCTGCTTAAGTAAAAAGGTGTTTACCAAAGGCAAATCGTCAATCCAAGTCATGTTCAAGTCTTCGAAATAATGATAAAGCGAATCGTCGGGTGCAATGATGTCTTTAAACAAAGACACAACAAAACGAATCTGTTGCTCATCAGTAGGCTCTGTTAACTTACTATACACTTCGAACAACTCACTTTTGAGAAGGGTTGCATATGTTTTTTTAATGTAATCGAACTCCAATTCCCAGTGATTCATTTTCTTAGTAGAAATGAAGAGGTCTAGTTTTTTATGCTCCGCTAAAAAAATCAAGCACTTATTGTTGGCTATAATTTGATGTAAAGGAGCAAATGAGTCTTGTGTTCTTATTTGAGTCTCATTAATCTTATGCTGGTTTGTGGCATGCTGCTGAAGTGCTTTGAAAAAAGCAAGCTTAATTAAATAAAGGTCAAAAACCCCAGTAAGACTGTTTTTGATGAATTTAACTTCATCCGAAAGGGAATTTTGATTTCCATTCGAAAGGGCATAAACAGATTGCATTATTTTTATTCGAACGTGTCTTCTTGTGAGCATGTATGAGAACTTTTATTTCTGACACAAAAATAGTGTTTTGAAAAGGACTGTCCTCCTACTTCGACTGATTTTTTGTAAATAAATTTCCTTTTTTTCTACCCGCGCATTTGTGTACCTTTGACCATCTTTAATTATCTATGAAAGAACTAAAATACCTCAATAAATATTTATTCAAATATCGTGTAAGCCTCTTTTTGGGGATTTTAATCACCATTGTAGCACGGATTTTTTCCCTTTTTGCACCTCGTCTCATAGGGAATTCACTTACTGCCGTTGAACGATATATCTTAGATGACTCTCTTGGGCTTGATGTTATTAAGGAAGAACTCTTCTGGAATATTGTAATCATTATATCTGCCGCATTGATCTCTGGGTTCTTGACTTTTCTGATGCGCCAAACAATTATCAATGTCTCTCGTTATATTGAGTTTGATTTGAAAAATGAAATCTTTGAACATTATCAAAAACTGTGCTTAAGCTTTTATAAGAATAACCGTACGGGAGATTTGATGAACCGAATAAGTGAAGATGTTGGAAAGGTTCGGATGTATTTTGGTCCTGCAATTATGTATAGCATCAACACCATCGCACTCTTTGTAATTGTCATTTCTTATATGGTCAGTATTGCGCCACTTTTAACAGTATACACCCTTCTGCCCTTGCCGATCCTATCGCTAGCAATATATAAATTAAGTAAAGCAATTAATACAAGGAGTACTGCCGTTCAAGAAACACTATCGGATCTTTCAACTTTTACACAAGAATCCTTTAGTGGTATAGCTGTTATAAAATCTTACGGGATTCAGTCTAAAATTAATGAAGACTTCGCGAAACTTACCGCACTGAGTAAAGATAAAAATGTTGATTTAGCGAAAATTCAAGCTTGGTTTTTTCCACTTATGATTTTGCTTATTGGCTTCAGTAACATTTTGGTTATTTTTATTGGAGGAAATCAATACATCGAAGGTACCCTAGAAATAGGTGTTTTGGCAG
>PXYQ01000037.1 GCA_003023645.1 Candidatus Arcticimaribacter sp.
TAATTTCACGAGAAATTACGCTTCCTTATTTCGAGAAACTTCAAAAAGAGTCTCAGGAAGTTGTTATTTGCGTTTCAAACTTATCTTCGAATAAAGTTGAATATAAGTCATTACAAGAGTCTACTTATGAGGACTTTATCGATTGGGTGTGGATTTCGTGTAACTATGTGCCATTCATGACTTTGGTCACTAAGAATGGCTGTGAATATGCCGATGGTGGCCTCGGCTGTATCATTGCAATTGAAGAAGCAATTCGACGTGGAGCTACTCATGTTGATGCTATTGTATTGAACACCGAATTTCAGCAAACCAATCGGGTACATTCTCGAAATGCTTTTGATGCTTTGGGCAGTATTTTTGGATTTATTTCTGATCGAATTGAATATCAAAATCTAAAAATAGGCGCCTTAGTTGCCCATGAAAAGAATGTTAAACTGCGGTTGTTTTATACTCCTAGGGTATTGACAACGAATTCTCTGGTGTTTGAAAAAAACAAAATGTCTGAGTGGTGGCAAGAAGGGTGGCTACACGCTCAGCAAACTTTAAAAAATAAGGTATAGCAACTTAAAATCAGTTGCCATACCTTTTGTAATCTTATTCTATTGATTTAAATAGTCAAGTGTCAAATCAACCATTACTTTAACTCCATGAATCATTCCTTCATCTTGCACAACAAAATCGGGTGTATGATGTGAAGGAGCGTTATCAGGATTCATTGCTGGATCCATTCCTCCTAAGAAAAAGAATAAGCCAGGAACTTGTTGTTGGAAGTATGAAAAATCTTCAGCGCCTGTAATTGCTTTAATTACGTGAACATTAGCAGCTCCAACTGCACGTTCTAAGGTTGGCACCATCATTTTTGTCAATGCTTCATTGTTGTAGGTTAAAGCTGTTGACTTATTAATTGTTATTGTTGCTGTACCGCCATAGGCAGCAGCAATCTGAGGAACCATTGCATGTAGACGCTCGTGAATTACATTTTGCATGTCTTCGTCCAGGGTTCTGATTGTACCGATCATTTCGGCAGATTCTGGAATGATATTGGAACGAATTCCTGCATGTATTGCGCCTACAGAAACTACGGCACCTTCTTTAGTAAGCTCAGAATTTCTACTTATGATGGTTTGAATTCCATTGATGATTTGAGAAGAAATCATAATGGGGTCGACACTTTTCCATGGAGTAGAACCGTGGGATTGCTTTCCACCAACAACAATTTTAAATGCATCAGCTGCTGCCATAATCCCTTTGGTTTTATAATTAATATGACCTACTGGAGTTTCTGAACTGATGTGCAAACCAAAAATAGCATCTACATCTGGGTTTTTAAGGACACCTTCTTGAACCATTAAAAGTGCACCTCCTTTTTCACCTGCTGGCGGTCCTTCTTCTGCTGGTTGGAAAATAAATTTCACAGTACCTGCAAAATCTCGATTTTTAGCCAGTATTTCTGCAACTCCCATCAGGATTGCAACATGAGTATCGTGCCCACAAGCATGCATTACACCAGTTTGTTGGTTATTAAAAACAGTAGTTACTTTAGATTTATAGGGTAATGAATTGCGCTCAGTTACAGGTAGCGCATCCATATCGGCACGCAATGCAACCACTTTCCCTGGCTTTTTCCCTTTCAATACACCAACAACTCCTGTGTAGGCAATTTCAGTTGAAACCTCTATTCCTAGGGATTCTAGGTGAGCTGCTACTTTTTTGGCCGTATTGAACTCACGATTTGATAATTCAGGGTTTTGATGAATCTCGTGACGCCATTGAATTACTTTAGATTCGATAGAATTAATTGTTGAGTCGCTAATTTGTGCCACAGCCGAGAAGCTTATTAGAACCAAAAGCAAACTAAAGCGTGTAAAATATTGTTTCATGTTTTGAGTATTTATAGGTTGAATTAGATCGATTGATTTTTTAAAAGTAGGCAATTTATCGGATGTAATAGCGAGTACGATTTCAAATCATTTTATTTTCTGCAACTATAAAGTGGAAGTTGCCATCAAACTAGAAAAATAATTATTAAGAAGTTGAACATAATACTTCAGGTGGAATCTAATCAAGAAAAATATCAATCTATTTTTTGAATACTTAGTTTATATTGACTTTTAAATATCTCAAAAATAGTGCCTGCATCTTTTTTTCTAATGGCTATATGATACTCGCACACCGCTTCTAATTTTTGATATATAATTTTTATGTTTTTTTCCTTTACGATTCGCATCACTTTATTCATTAAATCGTAATCAAAATTTAACTGATATATAACGTCAATCGTTTTTTCTATAATTGGTGTTGCTTCTAAGGTTATTTGAGCTGAATTTTTATAGGCTTGTATCAATCCGCCAACACCTAGTTTTGTACCTCCAAAGTACCGAACGGATACGACTAATATATTCGTAACGTCAAAAGCTTGAATTTGTCCATAAATCGGCATTCCTGCAGAATTATTGGGTTCCCCATCGTCGTTAGCTCTGAAGCGAAGGGTTTCTGTTCCAAATTGCCAAGCATAACAAAAGTGACGTGCCGTATGATGTTTTTTCTTTAAACGATCCAATGCATTTTTAACATCATCTTCATTTAAAACAGGAAATGCGTAACCAAAAAACTTACTGTTTCTATCTTTAAACAGCGTTTCTTCTGATGGGTTTTCTATGGTTTTATAGGAATCTTTCAAGAATTTAAAATTACTGCGGATTATTGTATTGAACCTTAAAATCGAATAATTTTTATTTTTTGCCACTTAAACCAATATTATAAACAGATATTATTCTTCGCTGGGTGTTTAATTGATCTGAATGTAAAAAGAAACTTGTTGAGTCGTTTATGCTTTTTGTGATTTAAAATGTATTGTTAAGTAAGGAATTCGTAAATGCGTAATGATATTATTGTGATGTTTGTTATATTTACCAGAGACTTAATACAAATTGTTAATTCTGTTGGTAGTCCTTTTGTTTTTTTGGGGCATACATCGCCAACGTTTTTGAATAAAAAAATAATAATTTTAAAAAAATATCAATGAAAAAAATTTTCACACTTATTGTAATTCTAAATTTATCAGTACCCGTTCAGGCACAGATTGATTTATTTAATGGTCAAAACCTTGATGGTTGGGAAATCAATGGAACTGAAAAATGGTATGTAGAAAACGGGGAGTTAATTTGTGAAAGTGGTCCTGATGCAGCATACGGTTATCTATCGACTAAAAAGCATTACAACAATTTTGAATTAGAACTTGAATTTAAACAAGAAGCGGACGGTAATAGTGGAGTGTTTTTTCGTTCCACAGTAGAGGGTACTATAGTTAATGGTTGGCAAGTTGAAGTTGCTCCGCCCAATCTTCATACGGGTGGAATTTATGAATCTTATGGAAGAGGATGGTTGATTAAACCTGATCCCGCTAAAGATCAGTATTTGAAAATGGGATCTTGGAATACAATGAAAATAGTTGCTAATGGCAACAAGGTGACTACGTATTTAAACGGCCATGAAATGGTTGAAATTGTGGATGAGAAGATTGGAAAAGGAAAAGGTGGTATTGCTCTTCAAATTCATTCTGGAGGTGGTATAAAAGTTAAATGGAGAAATATAAAATTAAAAGAATTATAAAATGAAGCAGCTTTTACTTTTATGCACCGTTTTTTTTATGATTACTGGATGCAAAGAAAACAAAACCAAAAAACAGGACACTTCCTCAGAATGGATATCGCTCTTTGATGGAAGTTCTCTCGATGGATGGAGAGCTTATAACGGAGATAGCTTACCTCAGGGATGGGCTATTGTTGATAGCGTAATGACCTTTACGAGTGTAATGGTTTCAGAAAAAGATTACGACTATAAGAAAAGTAGGGATATCATTTATGGAGCTCAAGAATTTGAAAATTTCGAACTCTATGTAGAATGGAAAATCCCTCCTGGTGGAAATAGTGGTATCTTTTATCACATTGCCGAAGGTTATGATGGTATTCCAGAAGTAGCACCCGAATATCAGTTGATAGATGATGCCCATTATACGGATTTTCACGACATAACAGAATACAATAAAAGTATTGGTATAACTGAAAATCCACAGGATTTACACCCCTTACAAGCTACAGGAGCTGATTATGCAATGTATGTGGCAGATTCTTCCAAAAAAAATCTTAATCCCGCTGGTGAATGGAATAACAGTAAAATTGTTTTTACTCCCAACCGAGTTGAGCACTGGCTCAATGGTCAATTACTTTTGAGTTTTGTTCCTTGGTCTGAAGAGTGGAATGCAAAAAAGAATAACGGTAAATGGCAAATTGCTTCGGATTATGGTATCCACAAAAAAGGCTTCATCGGCTTTCAAGATCATTCCGCATCGCTATGGTTTAAAAATATTAAAATAAAACAGTTGTAAAATGAAGAAAAGAGATTTTATTAAAACAGCATCGCTTGCCCTTGGAGCTACGGTTCTCCCCCTATCTACCTGGTCATGTGAAAACCCAGAATCAATACTACGAACTGCGCACATTGGTGTTTCCAATATGGGACTCGAAGATTTAAAAGCGATTTCATCTCACGCAAATGTTGTTGTTACAGCACTTTGCGATGTTGATAGCAATGCGCTAAAGGCTGCGAATGAAATGTTTCCAAAAGCGCAAATATTCAAAGATTATCGTGCAATGTTTGATCAGATTTCAGATCAAATTGATGCTGTAATAGTATCCACACCAGATCATACACACGCTCCAGCTTCCTTACTCGCTATGGAGAAAAATAAAGCTGTTTATTGTCAAAAACCATTGACTCATTTCGTTTCTGAATCGAGAGAGATGCGTAAAGTTGCCAATGAAAAAAACCTTGTAACCCAAATGGGAATTCAAGTGCACTCTTTTTACGACTATAAACTAGCGACTTCTCTCATTCAAGGAGGGATCATAGGAAAAGTCAGTAAAGTAATCGCTTGGTCAAATAAGAATTGGGGATATGATGGCCCTGCTCCAGAAGGTACAGATCCTGTTCCAGAAAATCTTGATTGGAATCTTTGGTTGGGTACTTCTAAAGAGCGCCCTTACAAAGATGAATATTACCATCCGGGTAATTGGAGAAAACTAATGGACTACGGTTGTGCCACTCTCGGTGATATGGGAGTCCACATTTTCGATACTCCTTACAATGCTCTTGAACTCGATGTTCCAAATACAATTACAAACGAGTGCCGCCCTTTCAATGGATATGGATATCCTGAACGTAATATCGTTCGTTATACCTTTGATGGAACTGCCCATACAACGGATAGTTTTGAATGGTTATGGTACGATGGTGTTGATGGACCGAATATTACAGACGAATTAGTACTTCCTGAAGGAGAAAAGCTACCCGGACAAGGTGCAATGTTTATAGGGGAAGACGGTAAACGTTTACTTTTACCCCACTTTATGGAGCTTCCAAAACTGATAGAAGAAGAATCATATAAAACTTATGATATCGCTTCCTATGATCCAGAAAACACCTTAGGTGAACCTATTCGTGATTACGCAAGCGAATCGCCTAAGCATTACCATGAGTTTGTTGACACTTGTCTTGGTAAATCTACTTGTTCGGCACCCTTTGAATATGCTTCTAGACTAACAGAAACCATTCTTTTGGGAGTAATTGCTGGGCGTTTTCCAAATAAGACACTCAATTATAATAAAGAAACATCAGAATTTATTGAAGAAGAAGCTAACGAATTTCTTAAAGGAGATCAACGCGTCTTTTAGTTTTTCTCAGTAGATTTTATTTTATTAAAGAGCCTTTCATTCGAAAGGCTTTTTTTGTTTATAAACATACTTTGACTAACCCTAGCGAGATTTCATGTAATTCTAGTTCAATTGCCTTTTTATAATACTTGTTTTATGCAATTAAAAATCATATATTTAAGTATTAATAATAATTAAAAAAACTATGAAACAATTATTTAAGTATGTACTATTATTTATGTCCACTGTCGTTTTAGGACAAAACGTTATTGAAGTTCAGTACAGACATGTAGAATCTGACAAAATTGTAGAATTTGAATATAAAGAAAATGAATATTGGTCTAAGGTAAAGCAGGCTGCAATTACTGATGGTAATTTACTTGCAACAGCTTTTTTTAGAGTTGCAGATGCTGGTATTGTGAGTGATCCAACGATGCCAACGCACGCATTTGTTTTAGTCTTCAAGGATTTTGAACAACTTGCAAATTCAAAATCTATATGGGCAAATGCCGGAAAAGTACTGGGTGTTGATCCAAGTACTGTTGGAACAGATAGAATTTCTAAAACATTGATGGTTCAACGTTATAAGCTAGTAGACGAATTGCCTTTACAAGAATTTAAGTATGCCGTTTGGAACTATTCAAAACCTAAAAATTTAAATGGGTTTATCGATGAGAACATAAAACTGTGGAAGCCACATTTCAAAAAGAATCTAGGCAAAAATGGTTTTGCTGGTTGGGGAATTTTTGCAAGAGTATATCCTCAAGGCATGAACGAATCGAGTGTTTTGACCTATGATCACTATACTACACTTGCAAGCGCTATGAATGCTTTATCACCTATGGACTATGATCAGTCGATTATTTCAAAGTCTAAGATGTCCGAGTATGATCCCAATGGATTTAGATACAGAGTATTACTCGAGCTTATCGAATTTCAAGGAAGTGTAGAGTAATTTTACTAGTTCAGAATAAAAAGATTTAGTTTTTACAACGACCGACATCTTTACTCCGCATTAAAAACGCCTCTAATTAATTTAGAGGCGTTTTTTATTTTTTATAGAATCAATTTTCTTTGAAATAACGTAGTCGGGTAGGGGGAGTTTTGATTAATTAAAACGGTTGTCCTAATTTGTTGCAAGGTTTAAAATTATTTGGATAGAGGAACAAGCTGTGCGCTTAAATCGGGTTCTTCACTGAATTCATCTAAGGGGAACATGGGTCTTTTGATTCTTTTGTAACCCAATCTATTCAAATCTTGATCAACTCCACCCGGTGTTAATGCCATAATCCAGCCCTTATTCATATCATATAACTCAGGTACTAAGTATCCGATTTTTACAATTACAATGTCAGTTTCACGCGGATTTAAATCCAACTCAGTAAAGTCTTTTTCATGATGATAAGGCTTTCTTTTTTTGGTTACAATTACCGAAATACTCCCCGTTTTAACAACGATCTCTGTTTCTGCATATTGATCCCCCGTTTTGATGGATTGAATAACTCCTTTTAAATGTATTGGACCTGCGTAGCGATCATCTACAGCTGCTCCAACAAACCCTTCAACATAGGAACCAATCTCAAGGTTTACTGCATTTTCAATTAATTTTGGCCCTGGTATAGAAGCATAAATCACCGAAGGACCATCAGGGTTTTTAAATTCATCTCTTTGTAACAATTCATTTAGTGTCCAGGTTACATCTCCAGCTCCGCCAGCAGTAGGGTTATCTCCCATATCACTTATTATATAGGGCCTTGTGTCGCTGTTTATAGCTCGTTCTAGACTTTCATCTAAACTTCCAACAGGCGCAACAAACTCAAATAGATCTCTTGCTTCCCAGAAGCTGCTGGCTAAGTATTCAGCAGATTTATTAACGGCCTCTTTATCATCGCCCGTTACAACCACAACTCCGTGATTTCTTGGCTCATCTGCCCACGCATAACCTACCCATATGGCTGCGTCAACAACACCCTCAACTTTTGAAGCAGGATCTACTTTAGCGTAAAGACTTTTACCAGGTTCTATTCGAGTACTGGTTTTTTCGCCGGGTAATAGTATAGGAACTTCAATTCTTGCTTTGTAAAGGGGTTTTCCTTTGCCATTTTCTAGCCGTTCAAGTAAGTTGTTGACTGCTCTTTTTTTGGACGCTATGGCGTCTTCATGAGGAGCCATTCTGAAGCAGGTTATTAGGTCGGTTTCTTTCGCTAGATTATAGGACACATTTCCATGCAGGTCCATTGAGGTTGAAATCAGTGTTTCGTAACCAATAACATCTCGAATTTTTTTGATAAAATCTCCTTCTGGATCATCAAGACCGACAACACTCATGGCACCATGAATATCAAAAAAGAGTCCATCATAGGGTAAATTCTCTTCTAACATGCTTAGTGTTTTCTGCACTAATGATTCGTAGGCTTCTTTGGTTACTATTCCCCCAGGTAGGGCATGAGCTCTCAGGGTAGGAATCCATTGAGCACGATTTCTATTGATAGAATCTTTTTGTAAAAAGGGATAAAATGAAAAAATATCCTCTCCAACGCGCGCTTTAAAATCTTCTTCATTTGTAAAAGCAGGGGAAAAGGTACTTGATTCGATTGCAAGACCTGCAATGGCAATTCGTGGTTTTACTTCGTTGGTGCTACAAGAATATAAGAGTATTAAAGAAACACAGCTAAGAATAGTTTTTTTCATTTTAATAAGTGTTTTTACGAATTGAATTTTGGTTCAATTACATAGCAATATAATAAAACAAATTTGAGTTGCTTCGGAATTCTATAATCTAAGCTAGGATTTTCTAGTATTAGTACGATGAATATTGTTCAATGCACTAATAAAACTATGTGTATTATGAAACACTAATTCTTTGTAATCAAGACGTGAGGTGACCTGTGAAGAATAAAAAGCCCGTAAGCAATATTGCTACGGGCTATTATTGCGGAGAAAGAGGCTTACGAACTTTGTGTCAATAATTGTATATACTTGTATTTACAAGGCTATTTAAAAGGTTATTTTAATTTGGCTTTCATTTATATGCAATTATAACTATGTTTTTACAATAATTTCGACCCCCCTAACGACCCCTCTATTATGGCTTTTAGATTAAAATCATATTCAGCAAAGAAAACTGTAATTAGATAAACAATAAATTCTTACGCTGTTCTTAATTGCAAGAAAAGTCTTAGCACAATTTAAGGAGTTGAACTCTTTAGAATTTATTAAAAAAAATAATACGGCTTTAATTCAAAAACCGAAATTCTTGAGGTGAATATCCAACTTTTTGTTTGAACAACCTACTGAAATGCTGCGGGTATTTAAAACCCAATTCATACGCAATTTCACTTAAAGGTTTAGTACGTTCAAAAACTTTTTCCTTAGCAATGTCAATAAGTTTGGATTGGATGTATTCTTGTGCTGATTTTCCAGCTTTCTTTTTAATCAAATCACCAAAATAATTAGAAGATAAATGCAATTGTTCTGCAAAATAAGTAACAGATGGTAATCCAAATAGTTGAGGTTTGTCTGAAGCAAAGTAATCATTTAATAGTACATCAAACTTTTCTAATACGGTATTATGTGTGGCTTCTCTTGTAAGGAATTGGCGGTCATAAAATCGCGAACAATAGTTGAGCAATAATTCCAGGTTAGAAGCAATTAACTGTTTACTGTGTTTATCCAAATTCTGTTCCAATTCAAATTGAATATTATCTAGTACTCCAAGGATTAGTTTTCTTTCTTTGGAAGACAGATGTAGGGCTTCATTTACAGCATAAGAGAAAAACGAATAGCTGTTTATTTTTTTATCCAAACCTGTTCCTAAGAGTAAATCAGGATGAAAAAGTAAGGCGTATCCTTTGGGGACATAATTTTTGTTGTAACTAAAACCAACAGATTGTTGTGGAGCTATAAATACCATTGTACCGTCATCATAATCATACGACTTCCCACCATAATTCATTTTGCAAGAATTATTATCCTTCAAGAAAATGGCATAGCATTCAAAAGCAAACCCTTTGTGTACGGGTAATGAATTGGGATTCGGCTTAAAATCATCAAAATTTAAAATGCCTACCAAAGGATGTAATAGCTCATGGTTTCGCAATTTGAAATAGGTGCCAACACTATCAATGGTTAAATAATTTTCCATAAATTCACATCGATTCTTTAGGTAAATATAATACATCTCGAATAGGATAGCGATGTAATCAGTAATAATGGTACAAACATCTGTAATTGAGGTAAGTCAAGGGGTGTAATAAAGGCTATTTTTGCTATTAAACCTATGAAAAATTATAGACTACATTTTGTGTTCATGTTAACGACAACCGCTTGTATACAAAACCTACAGTATACAGGTCGAGATGACATTAAAGGAGTTTTTTCGAGCTTCCTCAATCTTTTTAAATCCGTTGTAGATCAAAATGGGCAACAGCTGGTTCCTATTGAAGGGTCAAAAGACAATAATATTACATACGAAAAAGCATGAGAAGACTACAAAATTTTAGACTAATTCAAAAGCCATTACTTTTGGGTTTAGCCGCCTTTGTTTTTCAAAATATTACTGCACAAGAAATAACGGAAGAACTTCATGCAAAACACATGACCGAAGTCATTGAATTGGACGGAGATTTGAGTGAACCCATCTGGCAAACGGCACAAAAAACCACCAACTTTTGGCAGTATTTCCCCTCTGATAGTAAAGTTGCCAAATACCAAACCACTGTTCAATTTGCATACGATGAAATCGCTTTGTACGTTGGTATTAAAGCAGAAGCAGTAAATAATAATTTTGTGGTTAGTTCATTGCGACGCGACTTTAGTGGACTTCGTAATGATAATGTAACCATACTATTTGATACGTTTAGCGACGGTACAAATGCATTTGGTTTTGGGATCACTCCTTATGGTGTTCGAAGAGAGTTTCTAGTATCATCTGGTGGTGCAGCCCGTGAAAATTACAATTTTGCTTGGGATGTCAAATGGCAAGGAGAAAGTAAAATATTTGACAACTATTTTACATCGGAAATTAGGATACCATTCACCTCATTAAAATTTGAGGAGGGGGCAACCCAATGGCGTGTTCGTCCGTATCGGTTTAATATTCAATCCAATGAGACGAGTACTTTGACTCGGGTACCCCAAACACAATTATTAGGAACATTAGCATTTGCCGATGATCTTATTTTTGAAAAACCACTTGGAAAATCAAGAACCCCTATGACATTAATTCCATATGTGAATGGTCTAGCACAAAAGGATTTTGAAGACAACGCTGCGGATAATTCAATTTTAGTTGGTGGAGATGCCAAAATTGCAATTGGTGACGGACTGAATTTGGATTTAACATTCAACCCTGATTTTTCCAATGTAGAAGTGGATGATATTTTTACCAACCTCACACGTTTTGAATTACGTTTACCTGAACGACGACAATTTTTTATTGATAACAGTGATTTATTTGGTTCTTTCGGGAACTTCTTTAATGAAGCTCGACCGTTTTTCTCAAGACGGATAGGGCTAGCGCGTGACATCAACAATAACCTCATTCAAAACGACATTATCACTGGGGTAAGACTAAGCGGCAAACTTAATGAAGATTGGCGATTAGGGATCCTGAATATTCAAACCGCTGCAGACGAATCCAATGAAGTTGCATCCAATAATAACACCATGATTACCCTACAGAAAAAAATAGGGAAACGCTCAAACATCGGGGCGTTTATAGTGAACAGAGAACGCTTTAAGGAATATAACTTTTCAGAAGAAAATGACAAATACAATAGAGTCTTTGGTGTAGATTACAATCTAGCGTCTGAGGATAACACTTGGGCTGGTCGTTATTACCTTCATAAGTCTGTTAATCCTGACGATAAAGGTGGTAATTTTTCAGCACAAGCAATTACCACTTACAATAAAAATAATTGGGTTTTTATTAATGACTGGACCTATGTGGATAATGATTTTACTGCAGATTTAGGCTTCGTACCTAGAACTGATATTTTTAAGATGGGTAATTTTGCACAACGTTTCTTTTTTCCAAAAAACAGGGAAGTTATAAATAGAAATAATGTGCAGTTGTTGTTCATCAATTACTTTAGACCAAAGCTCAATTTTAAACTTACGGATTACACATTGAGAGGTACTTGGGAAACAGAGTTTGCAAGCAATGCTAAGATTACTGCAAATGTATTCAATCAATATATATTGCTGACAAATGATTTTGATCCCACACGAACGGATGGTGGTACTCCATTGCCAGGGAATGAAAGTTATAGGTTCAGTTATACAAATATTGAATTTACTTCTAATAACACAAAATTATTCTCCTATGGATTAAATACAACTATAGGTCAATTCTTTAACGGGAATAGATATTCTGTAGGTGGAACTTTGGGTTATCGATGGCAACCTTGGGGACAATTCAGTTTGAATGTAAATTATGATGGCATCAAATTACCCGAACCTTATGAAAGTGAAAATTATTGGTTGATTACGCCTCGTATGGATGTGACATTAAATAAATCCTTATTTTTTAACACTCTGATTCAGTATAGTAACCAGCGTGAAAACTTTGGTATTAATGCTCGCCTTCAATGGCGTTTTGCACCCTTATCAGATTTGTTTTTGGTGTATAACGACAATTATAATAGTACTGAATTTACACCCCGATTTCGGTCTATTAACCTAAAAATGACTTACTGGTTAAACCTGTAATATATTAAAATTCTATTCTTATGAAAAAAGCAATTTACTTTTTAGCACTTACTATCTCTCTTGGTGTTTCTGCTCAAGATTCAGATTACTCCGTGTCTTCCTACCTTGATGAAGGGTTTAAGGCACCAAACACACATTATATAGGTGAAGCATGGCTAAATAGATTGCTCCAAGCTGATGATGATTTAACATATAATATTACCAAAGCAACCTTTAAGGCAAATTCCACTTTAGATTGGCATAAACATGGAACAGTACAGGTGTTAATTGTAATTGCGGGAACAGGTTATTATCAAGAAAAAGGAAAAGAACCCGTGCTCATGGAAGCTGGGGATATTATTAAATGTGAAAAAAACACGGAACATTGGCATTCGTCATCAAAACAGAGCGATGTGACTTATCTTGCATTGTATGGTGGTGAAAAACCGACCATTTGGACAGAAGTCCTTACCCAAGAATATTATGATAGCGTTTTCAAAAAGTTAGTAAAATAGGAGTATTTCATCTCTATTGTATATCTAAATTTGGTTTTAGGTTACTTTACAAGAATATTTGAAGACCAACTTGAAGAGCAAGTTTAAAGGTTAGTGTATTTACTCTCAGTAGATTCAGAAAAACTTATATGTCTTCCAATGGAATTATAAAAATCCTCCCCTTTTAAATGGTACAGTTTTTTAGCCCCTTTTTTAGTATAAAAATCAATTTCGACCCCCCTTACGACCCCCATTTAAAACACAAAATCCGTAAAGTGTTATAAATTAACGCCTTACGGATTCATATTGCGGAGAAAGAGGGATTCGAACCCCCGGAGGTGTGACCCTCAACAGTTTTCAAGACTGCCGCATTCGACCACTCTGCCATTTCTCCTATGCGGTTGCAAATATACATTCCTTTTCCAACTAAAAAAATCTTTTAATTCGATAAATTGATCTTTTTTTTATCCTAAAATGGATATCTTCATTTAAAACTTGACTATGAATGATTTACTTCAATATGGGCTCCTAATTCTTGTAGGAATGATGGCTGGTGTGATCAATACTTTGGCAGGTGGTGGCTCCTTATTGACACTTCCTGTTCTTATTTTTATGGGGCTTCCGCCTAATGTTGCCAATGCAACCAACCGAATTGGAATTGCCTTTCAAGCCTTGATCGGAACAGCAGGATATCGTTCGAAAGGAGTTTCAAATTTTCCTTTTAATATATACTTAGGAATTTCTGCCTTAATGGGTTCTCTAATCGGAGCTCAAATTGCAGTTGATATCAAAGGGGAAACCTTCAATAAAGTACTAGCAGTCATCATGATCATTGTGGTTGCAATCATTGTATTCAAGCCTAAGGTTAGTTCTCTGAAGCTTCCTGAACGTTTAACAGGTAGGTATTTGTTTTATGCTATTGTTGGATTCTTTTTTATTGGAATCTATGGAGGATTTATCAATGCAGGGATTGGTTTTGTAATCATTCTTTTTTTGAATAATGTCAACCGTTTGTCGCTCATTAAAACCAATGCGACCAAAGTGTCCCTGGTTTTTATTTACACCTGTGGAGCTTTAGCCCTTTTTGCTTATAATGGCACTGTAGATTGGACAACCGGCCTTGTGTTGGCCATTGGAACCTCTGTAGGTGCGTGGTGGTCCAGTCGCTGGTCAGTAGACAAAGGAGAGGGCGTTATCAAGATCGCCATGGTCGTTATGGTGAGTCTAATGTCGATAAAGCTATGGTTCTTTTAAACTAATACTTTACATACTCTTTGATCTCCAATCCATAACCCGTAATACCTACTCGTGGGCCGTGAGATGAATTACTTATTACTTTAAGTTTGCTGATTCGTAAATCGTGCAATATTTGTGCTCCAATTCCAAAATCTTTATAATCCATCTTCATAGGGGGAACTTTGTGCATTTCTCCCTGAAGTTGTAGTTCAGTTAGTTCTTTAATTCGAGCGAGTAAATTCTCAGATTGTTGGGATTGATTAATGAAAAGTACAGCTCCCTTTCCTTCGGTATTGATTAAACCAAAAATATCATCTAAATAGGATTGTAAATAATTTTTTCCATCGTTTGATCCCGATAACATACTCAGAATATCATTGCTTATCTGCGAAGAATTGATTCGGGTGAGCACCGCATCATTTTCATCCCAGCTTCCTTTAGTAAGGGCTACATGAACCTGACTGTTGGTGGTTTGTTGGTAGGCACGTAGTCGGAATTCTCCAAAACGTGTTTGAATTTCTGTATCAGCACGTTTAAGGATAAGACTATCGTGCTGCATACGATAAGAAACGAGATCTTCGATTGACACCAACCTCAAGTTGAATTTTTCAGCAACTTCTAATAATTGAGGAAGACGCGCCATGGTTCCGTCTTCATTCATTATCTCTACAATCACACCCGCTGGCTTCATACCAGCTAAACGAGCAAAATCAATTGCTGCCTCTGTGTGTCCTGTTCTTCGCAATACACCACCTTCTTTTGCAATGAGTGGAAAGATGTGTCCTGGTCTAGACAATTGATGTGCCTGTGTATTGTTGTCAACCAATGCCGCAACTGTTTTGGATCTATCGGATGCAGAAATCCCGGTCGTAACGCCATTTCCTTTTAAATCTACGGAAACGGTAAAGGCAGTTTCCATAGGGTCTGTATTGTTATCGACCATGCGGTGTAAGTTTATTTCCTCGCAGCGTTTTTCTGTTAAAGGAGCACAGATTAAGCCCCGCCCATGAGTTGCCATAAAATTAATCATCTCGGGAGTAATCTTTTCAGCAGCGGCCAAAAAATCTCCTTCGTTCTCTCGGTTATCGTCATCAACTACAATTATAATTTCACCGTTTTTAATGGCTTCGATAGCGTCTGTAATCGTATCTAATTTATCTTTTGACATGGCTGTATAATTCCTTAAATGATTTTATTTTTTTTATTTTTTCAACGAACCTGATAAGCGGAACTTGAATTCGGTCTAAGTTGGCAAGTCCACGATCGCTCGACGCCTGTTTGGTTAGGTACAGTGCAAAAACTCCAATGATGAGTACCGAAATCCAGCTACCTGCAAAGGGACTGATGCTGCTATCTTCTGCGGCATTTTTACCAAAAATACCAATGTAGTAGTAGGATAGAAAAATTAATATGGCAAGAACAACAGGTAACCCTAGGCCCCCTTTTCTAATGATAGCTCCAAGTGCAGCTCCAATCAAGAATAAGAAAAACACACCAAATCCCATGGTGTATTTGTCATGAAATGAACTCTTGTGTAGGTTGATTAGCTTTTGTTGAATGAAGAAATTTTTCTTCTTTCCAGCGATACTTTGAAGCACTCCTTTAATACTCATGGAGGTAGAGTAAACTGCCTGCTTGTGTTTGAAAAATTTGTCAGAATTCACGAAACTTAAGGGGTTTTTAAACTTCTTGAGAATAGAATCAGTGAAAATACTGTCTTTATGTACATGTTCTAAAACAGCAATTCCGTTAGTTTTTACAAAATTATTGGCAAATGACTTCCGTTGGTCGATATATTTTATTTCCAAAGAATCAATACTTTCATCAAGCTCTGTTGCCTTCTGCATTCGGAAGGTACTTTTGTAATCCTCTTTGGAAAGGTCAACATTGTTGAATTGTGATAAATCGATATTCATTACATACCGCTCGAATTTAACTCTCGTATGTGGAATTCGCTTTTTATCTTCTTGCTTTTTTGGATCTATTTCTTCGTAACGGTTCCCATCAAAAAGAAGCAGCTGCAGTTGGTCTCCAATTTTGGCAGTTTTTAACTCTCCCGATATCGCTTTGATTACAATATTATTTCTCTGACTTGGTATTTTTTCATGTATAAGCACATTTTTTAAAAAACGATCTTCATTTCCAAACTTGTCATCTACCTTAATATTCATCTGCCCAAGATCATTGAAAATACCTTCGGTTATTGCTAAAGCAGGTTTAAGTTTTGCAAGGTTTCTTCTGAGGTTAAAAGATTTTACTTCCGCAAACGGGATGATGTAATTCGAAAAATAAAAACTTCCTATTCCTAAGAAAAAATGAAAAATAACTAGTCCAAGCATTGCCCGTTGGAGGGAAATTCCAGTGGATTTCATCGCCGCAAATTCATAGTTTTCAGCAAAGGTTCCATAAGTCATAATCGATGCTAAAAGAACCGATAAGGGAAGCACCAGAGGTACAAGCTTTGGAGAGTAGTACAATAAGAATTTCATGATGGTACCAAAGTCGATTCCTTTCCCTGCAAAGTCATCAATAAACAACCAAATGGTCTGAATGATAAAAATCAACATCAAAATCACAAAGACACTCAACAAGCGCTGAATGTAGGAGGACAGGATGTATCGATCTAGAATTTTCATTACCTAGTTATTGATATAGTAGTTTGGGAATTCCGCACTATTGAATTCAAAAAAGTCAGGCGGAAGGCTTATGTTTTCTTCTTGATTCTTTAGTGTGAGGGTAGTCGATGTTTTATTATTTCCTATCTCGATTAACTTGTAAATTGAATTCTTTGCGATATCGATTCCCAGTAAAAGATATTGAACGTCTACATTTTCTTCTGTTGGGATGAGTTTTACAAATTGAATGTTGCGGCCCATTACTTTTTGACTAATATCCCATTCATAACCATAGCCTTTTTCATAGAAATTTAGGAGTTGCGATGGATTGACACTTATGGCTTCACTTTCTTCAGGGGCACTTACAGTGATTTCTTCGTTTTCTGGAACTATGGTGTAAATTTTTTCACCATCAAAAAGCTGAATAACTTCTAAAAATTCTAATTTGTATTGATCCCCAGCGAGAGTTACTTTTCCTTCGGTTTCCTGTCGAATATCTTCTTCTTTATTTTCTAGCACATATTGAAATTCGAAACGTAGGTTTTTCTGTTTTTTTATTTCTGCAGATACTTGATTCAATAAGTATTTTGCTTGTTCAGGACCTTGAGCAAACAGTAGGGTAGAGGAAACTAATAAGAGACACATTAAACGCATGGACGGGTGTTTTTTATTATTCATTATTCAATAACTGTTCCAAAGAAGTTAGATCAGGAACAAGTACTTGTCTAGCCTTACTTCCTTCAAACGGGCCAACGATTCCTGCTGCCTCCATTTGGTCTACAATCCTTCCGGCACGGTTATATCCTAACTTTAATTTACGTTGTAAGAGCGAGGCTGATCCTTGCTGTGCGGTTACAATTACTTCTGCTGCATCTCGGAATAAGGCATCTCGATCGTTAATGTCAATATCGGATGCTGTTGATTCTTCTCCAACAAATTCAGGTAATAAATGCGCCTCTGCATAGGCTTTTTGTGCGCCAATATATTCCACAACTTTTTCAA
>PXYQ01000182.1 GCA_003023645.1 Candidatus Arcticimaribacter sp.
CATGCTGACATGATCGAACTTGAACATGAATATGGTATCAGACGTGATGAATCATTGTTGTGCAAAGTTGTATCAGATTATACAGACTATGTAATGCAAATGCAGGACAAAGAAGAGTTCTTGTCACACATTTATGTACGTCACTTTGGCGATATGTATGGCGGACAAATAATTCGCAAACGCAATCCTGGAAGTGGACACATGTATGACTTTGATGATGTTTCAGGTCTAAAAACAAAAGTTCGTGCAATGCTATCTGATGACATGGCAAGTGAAGCCAATCGCTGTTTTGAATTTGCTATACAACTATTCAAGGAACTAGACAATGAGTGAAGTATGGAACACACTGGTAGATATTCAAAACCATCTCATTAAAAAGTTTGATGAAACTGGAGTTGAAGTTCAGGAGCCTGGTATGGACAAGTTTAATAAACCAGGATGGCTGAATAGAGTGTGGACCAGTGACTCCTACAGAAGAGCCCATGTTGATGTAGTTGATGCTAGAGACACCAGAGGACTTTGGATGATGCATTGCTGTGTATTCCCGCAACTACATAACAATGCACCAATATTTGGACTTGATGTAATAGCAGGCAAAAACAAAATAACTGGATTCTTTCACGACTACTCCCCAACTACTGACCCTGATCATCCCATGATTTATGATTTCGGACAGGGTGCATCTGAAATGGAATGGAACAAGCCCAGGGAATTACCAGAGTGGGCCCGCGCTATATTTACAAAACATATGATTGCTGCTGGCAACGTGACTAACAGTGAAGAGCTTGCTCAAATTTTAGATCTCAGTATTGAAAGTACTGATAATTACCTATCATTGATCGCATCATTTAATTTCCAAGCTGATGATGAAGAGAACAAATCTGCTCAAAATAGGTATGCGCATTACCAAAAACAAAACCCACATACTCCAAAAACAATGACTGCCCTTGGACTGGATGAAATGGAAGTTACACAATTTATACACGAGTGTCTATTTCCAGATTTAAAATAAATACTGTATGCTTAATATATTTAAAAATTTTTATACACACAGTGCTCCAGAACTACAAGAAGAATATATAGAACCAGAAACTCCTGGACCACACGTTGTATGGATACATGGTGCCAATCAGAGCAGTAACAGTTTTAATTATATTAGGTCACAGTTACCCAATTGGAATTGTACCCTAGTGGAGTATAGCAGTCACAATACATTTTATTCTAATTTAACTGAGATGTTGTCAAACGTTAAAGATCAGGGCCCATTATTTGTAGTTGGCCATAGTCTGGGTGGGATTTACGGATTGCATTTATTAAAGCATTGTAATGTAGTTGGAGGTGTGAGTATTAGTACACCGTTTAGAGGCAGCAGTGCCGCTGATTGGGCCAAGTATATTATACCCAGCTACCAATTATTTAAAGACGTGGGAAGAAAAAGTCGTCCAATTATAGAAGCAAACACGATATCAGTTAATGTGCCTTGGACACAGGTAGTAAGCACCACTGGTAGTGTTCCCTATTTAAATGGCGATAATGATGGGGTTGTTACAGTTGCTAGTATGGAACATAGAAAGAATGAAATGGACTGTATCAAAGTTCCACATACCCATTACGAAGTTATGTGTTCCACTACAGTTTCTGAAATAATATTAAATCAATACAATAATTTAAGCAAGTAGTGCAACACATATAGCAAGACCTGCTAAAGCACCAATTGCTAATCCAATGCCACTTGCACAAATAAGAATAGCATTTTCTGGTTGCATTGTTTTGGTAATTATTTTATCCATATTATATCCTTATAATTCGTGTTAGCGTATTTATGCTGTACAAGAAAAACACTTGACTACCAGTGCACCAAATGCTATATTAGTTTGGTAACGTGATAAAAAAGGAAAACATCATGACACTGACTACAATTTTTGGATTTTGGATCGTCGTTGGCATTTTGAATGCAGTGTATTCAATTGTTATTGATCAGTCCACAGATTTTATGTATGGTGACGACACACCTGGTAAAATCTTTGATCATACACTGACTGCCATCGTTGCAGTTGCACTGGGTCCTATTGGGGTTGTAATCAGCATCATTGATTATATCAAAGGATAAAAATGTCAAACTCAGAAGAAAATAAGTATCTACTGGATACCATCAAACGACCAATTAGATATTATCGAATTAGTATCAATGGTTTCGGAGGTGAAACAGCGTATGTTAAGCTTTCAAAAGAGCAATATGAATTCTGGTTAAAGTTGTCACAAACTGAAGATATTTCAGAGTACATGTATAATACAACTGATTTTGTAGAAACACATGACATTGCTGATCAATTTAATTTTCTAAAAGTAATTACTGATGACGAAGTGTTTTATTATGAATGGTATGATAATCCAAATATTGAACTACATCAGTATGGGGCAAACATTGATAGTTCAGGTATCACTGTAGACGAACATGAAAATGGAGAGTACCATTCAGAATTTATTGACTCAGTGGTTGATAGTAATGATATTTTCCAGTTTATGGAAGACAACGATTTAGATAATATCACTTGTGTTTGTCCAGACGAGCAGTGTCCTACATATGTTTTACATTTTTCTAGTTATGAAAAAGGAACATTTTTTGATGGACGAATTGAAGTAGCAGGAAAATTCGATCCAGCCAAACTTAAGATTGTCACTACTGAGTTTTGGAACGGTGAAGAAATTATCACCAGTATAACTTATAATGATGTTGAAATTGATAATGATGGTGCAGAAACCCGTGACAAGGGTTGTGAAGTATCATTATTATAATGATGGTGCAGAAACCCGTGACAAGGGTTGTGAAGTATCATTATGGAAAAATGAGTAGAAAATATGAAAATTGGAAGTAGCCTAAGTCGCTGTGTACGTGACATTTACGAAGGCACAGTGGATATTCGAGATGTATTGGTTGTCATTGCTCGGACAGATTTTGATCCCGAGGACGACAAACAATGGCGTGATCTCTGGCGTGGGTATGCAGGCGGTGACAACTTTATGGGAGCATACAGTCAACCAGAATGGAATAGTATTCCTGCAGAAGATGAACAAGAAGTTCGAGATATTTGTATATCTCTTAAAAAGTTAGGTAAACTGCATCAACCAAGACAGTACGGTGCTCACCCAGCAAGATTGACACATTACTGGTATGATGTTATTTTAACTGAAGAAGTAGTAGATTCAAACCCAGCAGCAAAAAAGGCTTGGGACAATTACAAAACGATTGCAGGATTATCATGACACCACAAGAAATTGCTGAATACAAACAACGCTGGATGAGTAGCGGAAACA
>PXYQ01000155.1 GCA_003023645.1 Candidatus Arcticimaribacter sp.
TGCGGTCTTCCCAAGCTGCTTCTATAATTGCTCTCATTAAAATGATCTTAAAATTTTGCACAAATTTAAGCTATTCACTCGACTTTATTTTAGTTTTTTTATACGAACCCAAGAAGGAGCTGTATATTTGCGCATGCCAGAAATTATAGCAATCGATTTTGGAACCAAACGCACCGGAATAGCCGCAACCGATCCGTTGCAGTTGGTCGCTTCGGGTCTAACAACGTTGCCTACACGAGAAGTAGTTCCGTTTTTAGAAAATTACCTAAAAACACATGAAGTAGCAACCTGTGTCTTGGGTCAACCCAAAAGACACGACGGTTCTCTTTCTGAAGTAGAGACCGAAATCAAAAAATTCATTGCCTATTTGAGTAAGAAAATTCCAAGTTTATCTATAGAACGCTACGACGAACGCTTTACCTCCAAAATGGCGTTTCAGACCCTACTCGATTCCGGAATTGGAAAAAAGAAAAGACAAGACAAAGGCTTGCTTGATAAAATCAGCGCAACCCTTATCTTGCAATCGTATTTAGAAGCGAATAACAATACTAGTTTATGATATTACCCATAGTAGCCTACGGTACTCCCGTACTGAAGAAAAAAGGAAAAGATATTACGCCCGAATATCCTGCATTCGAGCAACTGCTCGAAAATATGTGGGAAACCATGTATGAGGCAAATGGTGTAGGTTTAGCGGCACCACAAGTTGGAATTGCCATCCGCCTTTTTATAGTCGATGCCTCTCCTTTTGCCGATGATGATGAGTTGACCGATGAGGAACAAAAACAATTGACAGGATTTAAGAAGGTTTTTATCAACCCTCAAATCGAAGAATCTGGAGAAGAATGGGCTTTTAACGAAGGCTGTTTGAGTATTCCCGATGTTCGTGAAGATGTGTACCGCCAAGAAGAAATTCAGATTCGCTATTGGGATGAAAACTTTAAAGAACATACAGAACAGTATACAGGCTTAGCCGCTCGTGTTATTCAGCATGAATACGATCATATCGAGGGTGTATTGTTTACCGATAAACTTTCACCCCTTAAAAAGAGGTTAATTAAAGGAAAATTAAATAATATTGCCAAAGGAAATATTGACGTAGATTATAAAATGCGTTTCCCTTTAGCATCCAAAAAAAGATAAATACCCATATGGAATTAGATAAAATCATTGCTATTTCAGGCCGTCCAGGCCTTTTTGAAGTTCAAGTACAAACCCGAAGTGGTTTCATTGCACACTCTCTTGTCGATGGCAAACGCATTTCTGCAAGCCTACGGGATCAGGTGAGTTTGTTGTCCGAAATCAACATTTACGGTTTACAGGCAGAGGTTCCTTTGGCTGATATTTTTCAGAACATGCTTGCGCACGAGAAAGGTGCGTTGTGTTCGGTAAAACCGAAAGCTCCCGCTACGGACTTAGAAGCTTATTTCTTCGAAGTTTTTCAAGACTATGACGAAGAGCGCGTATATCCTAGTGATATCAAAAAAATCATTCAATGGTATAACGTTTTAGTTGGAAAAGGTCTTTTAGTTGCCGAAGAAGCTCCAGCTGCTGAGTCAGAAGCTCCAACAGAAGAAGCAACGCCCACCGAAGAATCCTAATGAATACGCGAGCCCAACAACTCGAGGCAATCGATCGTTTGCTGACCATCATGGACGAGCTCCGAGAGCAATGCCCATGGGACAGAAAACAAACCTTCGAATCCTTACGTCATTTGACTATTGAGGAGACTTACGAATTGGGCGATGCAATCTTGGATCGTAATCTAGAGGAAATAAAGAATGAATTAGGAGATCTCCTCCTACACATTGCTTTTTATTCTAAACTAGGAAGCGAAGAAAAAGCCTTTGATATTGCCGATGTAGCGACCAGTATTTCGGATAAATTGGTACATCGTCATCCACATGTATATGGAGACGTTACCGTTCAAGATGAAGAAGAAGTAAAAAAGAATTGGGAAGCCTTGAAGCTAAAAGAAGGAAAAACCTCTGTTTTAGAAGGCGTACCCAAAGGACTTCCAGCATTAGTGAAAGCACAACGCATTCAAGATAAAGTAGCTGGTGTTGGTTTCGATTGGGAGCATCCCGAACAGGTTTGGGACAAGGTGCAAGAAGAATTAGCCGAGCTGAATGCTGAGGTGAAAAACGGTTCTGACAAAACCATTGAAGCCGAATTTGGCGACGTACTTTTCTCGATGATCAACTATGCCCGTTTCCTTAAAATAAACCCTGATACTGCCCTCGAACGCACGAACCAAAAGTTCACCAAGCGTTTTCAGTATTTAGAACAACACGCCCAGAAAATAGGGAAAACCCTCCACGAAATGTCGCTAGACGAGATGGAGGTGATTTGGCAAGAAGCTAAAAAAGTGGATTAGGTTTTTTTAATTATTTTTTATAGATTGTTATTCCCTATACACTTAACATGAAAAAGCAAACTATCTTAAATCTGATTTCTTGTGAAATGAAATCATTTATTCTTTTATGTGTTTCATTTGTTATTCTTTCCTCTTGTTCAACTTACCATCAAGTACCAAACATTAGATCTCTTAGATTTGAGAATACTATAAATTCTAAACAGAAGCTGTCACTAAGTAAGTCGATAGAGGAAATAGTAAACGCTGGAGGAAATCATTATCGAAAGAAAGCAATCATTAAGCAATTGAGTTCATTTGGACTAGAAGAAAACACCCGACAAGAAAGAATCGATTGGTTGAGTGTTCAGAAAAATATCATTGTCGATATTCCCGGAGAATCAGACTCCTTGATTTATATAGTTGCTCACTATGATAAAACGGATATTAATCCATTTAAACTAGCAAGTATTTATTTAAATGGTCTTTTGGATCCTCTTATCTCTTGGTCTTATACTTCTCAGGGAGCAATTGATAATGCAACTGGGGTAGCAGTAGCTCTTCAGCTGGCTAAATCCATAGCAGAACGAGACAATAAATTTAGTTATAGAATACTACTTGCTGGATCAGAAGAATCTGGACTTAGAGGCTCACGAGCGCATGTTGCCCGATTGTCTCTTAAAGAATTTGATAAAATTAAGTTTGTTGTAAACATAGATGTAGTTGGAGTGAAAGGAAAACAAAACTGTGTTTATACTGTCAGTGATGATGACCTTGAACAAGAGGCCTTGATTATAGCAAAACAAAATAATATTGAGTTAGGTGTAGGTACTTTCCCAATAGGTGCGACAAGTGATTACTTGCCTTTTAAGAAAACAAGTTTTGGGCTTGACTTTGCTCGAAGCTTTGCTTTTAACCTGACTGGAAGCCTATTGCCCCAGAGAAGTTAT
>PXYQ01000156.1 GCA_003023645.1 Candidatus Arcticimaribacter sp.
AGAAAAATGATTTATTTTTCCAAAATCAATATCCGAAATATGGGTACAAACCGCATCCAAGAAATGTCGATCATGCGATACAACAATTACAGTATGATCATAATTTGCAAGAAACTGCTCCAACCATGCGATGGTTTCATAATCCAAATCGTTGGTAGGCTCATCCATGATCAAAACATCAGGATTTCCAAATAATGCCTGGGCTAGCAAAACACGTACTTTTTGAACTCCATCCAAATCAACCATCTTGTTGTAATGAAGCGCAGGAGGAATTTCGAGATAAGAAAGTAAGGTTGCTGCCTCACTGTCGGCATTCCAACCATTCATTTCTTCAAAAACAATTTGCAAGGCTCCTACTCGATCGCCATCTGCATCCGAAAAATCTTCTTTAGCATAGATCGCATCCATTTCAGCTTTCACCTTAAAAAGCTCCTTGTTTCCGCGTAAGACCGTATCTAGAACCGTATGATCATCAAAAGCGTTGTGATTTTGTTCTAGAACCGATAAGCGTTTTCCAGATTCTAAATGAACAGTTCCTGAATTGGCTTCTTGTTGACCAGAAATAATTTTCAAAAAAGTTGATTTACCTGCCCCATTGGCACCAATGATTCCATAACAGTTTGCGCCAGAAAAAGTGACGTTTACATCGTCAAAGAGAACACGTTTACCAAATTGAACCGAAAGATTAGAAACAGATAACATAAATCATTTTTTTTAATAGCGCAAAAGTAAGCAAATAGATAGCGTAATCAATATTTTTTTTAACTTGTGGTATCAAATATGGTGGTTTATTTGTCTATCTAAACGAAGGGAATAAATGAAAAAGGGATTTTATATTGGTTTGTTGTTTTGCTTATGCTCCTGTACTTCAAATTCTACTCCTGACGGTGTCTTCTTAGGCGGTCAAATAATTAATCCATCTTCCGAAAAAGTATCGCTTTACAAAAACAATAAACTACTAGATACCCTTGTTTTAGACAAAAAAAATCGTTTTTCAAGAAGTTATGATTCCCTTAAATATGGGATTTATAAATTTGAACATTTTCCTGAAAGTCAAAATCTAATACTAGAAAATGGCGATAGCCTTTGGTTTAGAACCAATACTACCGATTTCGATTCCTCCCTTGTTTTTTCTGGGCGGGGTTCTGCAAAAAATAATTTCTTAATGGAAATCTATTTATCATTGCAGCGCGAAACCCGTTTTTTATCCTCTCAATACGCTCAAAACAGTTTCAAATTTGGAAAAGTAATTGATTCTTTACTGGAAGAAAAGAAAACAAATTGGATTCGTTTTGACTCTTTAAACCAACTTACACCTAGGGCAAAGATTATAACACAGGCTGCTTATGTATACCCCTATGCTAACAGAAAAGAACGCTATGCCCTCATTAGAGGGAAAGAGAAAATCAAAGAACAAGACAGTTCCTATTTCAATTTCAGGAAATACCTGAATTATGGAGAACGAGATTTAGCCTTCTTTGATCCCTACATAACCTATATGCTTAACTTTTTGAATCAAGAAGCACTCTTAGCTGGAGAAAGTTTTTTTCAGGCAAAGAACAGTACAGATTTCAATATTAGACGTTTGGCCATTATCGATAATTTGGTAGCTACCGATGACTTGAGAAACAATCTTGCCCGTTCTGTAGCTTACGAAGAGCTAATCAATTTTAAAAACTTCAAGGAGCACGATCGCTTTTTGAAATATTTCATAACGGTTAATACCTCTCCAGAATACGTAATTGAAATCATGAGTCTTCAAGCTTCGTTGCAGAAAATGCAAATAAATAGGGAATTACCCGAAATTACACTTGAAGACACAACCTTTCAAAAAAAATCGAGCCTTTCGGCCTTAAAAGGAAAACCAACCGTTCTTTATTTTTGGTCGCAAACTCAGATGAATCATTATAAAAAAACACAAGATCGTGTAAAGCGATATGAGGAAGAATTTCCAGGATACCGCTATGTTGGAATTTGCATTCAACCCTACAACAAGCTTGTGCAAGATTACCAGAAGGTAATGGAAATTGATCCGTTGAATCAATATGCGTTTGTAGATTTTGAAGATGCCAGTAAAAAATGGGTGTTAACTCTACTCAACAAAGGAATTGTAATTGATGAAAATGGAATAATTCTTGAAGGGTTTGGAAATTTTTACGCCCCAAACTTTAAAGAAATTTTACAAAAAAACAATCCCTAATGGAAGTAGTAAACTCCTATTGTACTTCAGCTGTTAATGGAACATTGTCTAGTCTACACAAGGCATATCACGATACTCAATACGGTTTTAAAGCTAAAAACGATAACGAGCTCTTTGGGAGTTTGATCCTCGAAATCAATCAGGCAGGTTTGTCTTGGGACACCATTTTAAATAAAAAAGATTCGATTCGGAAAGCCTATGCTGACTTCAATATAGAAGCAATTGCCGCTTTTACGGAGGAGGATATTGAAACCCTATTAGACAATCCAGGCATCATTCGGATGCGAGGTAAAATCACAGCTATCATTCACAATGCAAATCAAATTCTCACCCTCCAAAAAACGGCAGGATCTTTTGAAAATTGGTTGAATGAAAACCATCCTCTTGCTGTTGACGAGTGGATTAAGCTTTTTAAAAAGAATTTTAAATTCACTGGAAAAGAAATCACCAAAGAATTTTTGATGGGGAACGGCTATTTAGAAGGTGCTCACGAAAAAGGGTGCCCTATCTATGAAAAAGCCATAGCAGCGCACCCTAAATGGTATATAGAAAAGTCTTAGTTTCCTTTTTGGTGATCGGCTAAGAATTGAGCCAATCCACTGTCTGTAAGTGGGTGTTTCATTAACCCTTTGATAGAACTTAGAGGTCCCGTCATTACATCAGCGCCAATTTTTGCGCAATCGATGATGTGCATAGTATGGCGAATTGAAGCTGCAAGAATTTCAGTTCCAAAGTCATAGTTATCATAAATATCTCTAATTTCTTGAATCAAATTTAAACCATCAGTAGAAATATCATCTAAACGACCGATAAATGGAGAAACATATGATGCACCCGCTTTAGCAGCTAATAAGGCTTGCCCAGCAGAAAAAATCAAAGTACAATTGGTACGAATTCCTTGATCAGAAAAATATTTTAAGGCTTTGATTCCGTCTTCAATCATAGGAATTTTCACAACAATCTGAGGGTGTAAAGAAGCAAGCTCCTCTCCTTCTCTGATCATTCCTTCGATATCGGTTGCAATTACTTCAGCAGACACGTCACCTTCAACGGCTTCACAAATAGCAACATAATGCTTTAAGATGTTATCACGTCCT